>CALPUT020000088.1 GCA_943326825.2 Chryseobacterium gleum
GTTGTTATTTCTTCAAATGATTCAGATAATTCAATCTGCACAGGATCTTCTGTAACATTTACAGCAACACCTACAAATGGAGGAACAACACCTTCTTATCAATGGAAATTAAATGGAACAAATGTAGGTACAAATAGTGCTACATATACAACTTCAGCATTGACAACTGGGCAGTCAGTAACATGTGTTATGACTTCAAATTTATCAGGAGTAACAAATTCTCCTGCGACTTCAAATGCAATTGTAACAACTGTAAATGCTATACCATCTACACCAACGATTTCTCAAGTAGGTTCTCAACTGACATCAAGTTCTACAACTGGAAATCAATGGTATTTAAATGGCAATATTATTTCAGGAGCAACAAGTCAAACTTATCATGTATTGCAGACAGGAAACTATACCGTTGTTGTTACTTCAAACGGATGTAATTCATCTGTGTCAGCTATTTCAAATGTTGATGTAACAGGAATAAATGAAGTGAATGTTGAAACCTCAACTATTTCAATTTATCCGAATCCAAATAATGGACAATTTACTTTAACATTTTCAACTGTAGAGTTAATGAATTACACCATTAAATTACACGATGCAAATGGTAGATTGATTTTTGAAAATGAATTGAAAAACTTTATAGGGATTTATTCAAAAGAGGTTGATGTTACAAAAAATGGTAAAGGTGAATACTTCTTATCAATAACGAATTCAAATAATCAGAAAATTGAAAAAGTAATAGTTTACTAATAGATATTAAAATAATTTTGAAAAGGTCTTCAGTTTTGAAGACCTTTTTTTATGACTAAAAACAGAAATAGTTCTAAATTAAAATCTAATAATTTAAAAGTTTTAACTTAAAATAAATTGATCGATAAATGCAAAAAAGAGTTATTGTTTTTAATTAAAAGATCATTCAAAAAAAAGCTACCCTTTTCTGGATAGCCTCTTTAGATAGATTCTATTTTTAACCAACAAGTACTTTTTTCTTGAAGTTATCAGCAACAATTAAATCTTTCGTTCCATGATTCCATGAATAAAAACCTTCTCCTGATTTAACACCTTTTTTACCAGCAACAACCATGTTAACTAATAAAGGACAAGGTGCATATTTTGGATTTCCAAAACCATTATGTAGAACTTCTAAAATTGCTAAACATACATCTAAGCCAATAAAATCAGCTAATTGCAATGGACCCATTGGATGAGCCATTCCTAATTTCATTACCGTATCTATTTCTTCAACACCAGCAACTCCTTCATACAAAGAACAAATTGCTTCATTAATCATTGGCATTAATATTCTATTCGCAATAAAACCAGGATAATCATTAACTTCTACAGGAACTTTATTTAGTTTTTTTGAAATTTCCATAATTGTATTTGTAACTTCATCAGTAGTAGAATACCCTCTAATAATTTCTACTAATTTCATTACAGGAACAGGATTCATAAAGTGCATTCCAATCACTTTTTCTGGACGAGAAGTTACTGATCCAATTTTAGTAATTGAAATAGAAGAGGTATTAGATGCTAAGATTGTATTTTGATCGGTGAATTTATCTAAATCAGCAAATATTTTCAATTTTAAATCAATGTTTTCTGTAGCTGCTTCCACAACTAAATCAACATTTTTCACACCTTCTTCAATTGAAGTATAAGTTGTAATATTATTTAATGTTTGAGTTTTTTCTTCCTCTGATAAACTACCTTTAGTTACTTGACGATCCAAGTTTTTACTAATTGTAGTCATTCCTTTGTCAAGTGATGTTTGAGCGACATCAATTAAAGAAACGTTGTATCCAAATTGTGCAAATGTATGAGCAATTCCATTTCCCATTGTTCCAGCACCAATTACAGCAATGTTTTTCATATGTTATTTATTTTTTTTTAAGGTTTATGATTTGCTTTAATATTTATTAATTTTGATAAATTATTACTATAGCCTTATTTCATAGTTATCCTTTATTTTCATTTAATTATAGACAAATATAATGAATTTACTATTTCCAAAAATTGTGAGGTTATTTTCATATTTATTTATAAAAGACAATTTAACATGATATTTATAAATTATTATTCAAACTAGATGTATATATAGAATAAATACATATCTTTTGGTTAGATTTGAAATTAAAAAAAAGTGGGGAGAAATTCATATTACACTGATCGAATTATAACGTTGAATAATTCATTTAAAAAGGCTCAAAAGAAATACCAATTCTATACCTTTTTAAGGTTGGTCTTTTTTATTTTATCAGTAGCTTCAATATTCATTTTTTGGAATTCTAGTTTTATGATATTAGGCCTTGTTTCGACTTTTTGTTTATTTCTTTTTTCTGTTAGTTTGTCGGTTGATGCAAAATATTTAAGGGACAAATTGTTGATTTTAATAGAAATTAATAAAAATGAAATAGATGCTTTAAAAGGAGATTGGTCGATGTTTGACGAAGGTAGTGAATACAAAGATTCAAAACATGCTTATACCTTTGATTTAGATGTTTTCGGTACTAAAAGTATATTTCAATTAATAAATCGATCCGTATCCCAAGAAGGAAAAAATAAATTAGCATCTATTCTTCAACATGGTAGTTCAAATATTAATTTGAATAATAAAGCAATAGAAGAATTATCTAAAAATATTGAATGGTGCCAGGAATTTATGTCTGAAGGTGTGGTGTTAAAGAAAGAAAAAGGTTATCCGAAATCACTTGCTAGTCTTGTTGATTTTAATGTTTTGATTCCGAAAGGTTTAGTTTTTTTTAGAGTGTTTTTACCAATTTTAGCTTTTACATCTACTTTTTTATATTCATATAGTATAATTAATGGACTTCTATTTTCTGTTATTTTTTCATTGATTTTGTTGCCTCAAATGCTCTTCTTAAAGAATACAAATACAATGTCTTTAAGTGTTTCAGATCAATCGTCTAGAGTTCGTATTCTCTTAAAGCAGTTGCAATTATTTAATAATTTGGACATTAAAGATCCTGAATTTAAACAAAAGCAGGAGCTTTTTTTTAAGAAAAATGAAAGTGTATTATCTTCAATGAAACAATTTGAAAAACTGATAAAACGATTTGAATTTAGATTGAATTTATTGGTTGGTGTTATTTTGAATTTCTTTTTATGTTGGGATTTTCAAATGATTTATCAATTAAATAATTGGATAAACGATAATAAGGATAAATTAAATGAATGGGAAGATAGCATAGCAGAAATTGAAGTTTGGATTTCAGGGGCAATTTTGAGGTTTAATTATAAAGATTCAACTTTCACCGAGTTTAACGATCAAAATTTAATAATAATAAATGGTTTAAGTCATCCGTTTATTGATTCGAAAAAGAAAATTACAAATAATGTCATTATTAATAATGATCAAAATTTTCTGATTATTACCGGCCCTAATATGGCTGGTAAGAGTACTTATCTAAGAAGTTTAGGCTTAGCATTTATATTTTCAAATGCCGGATTTCCTGTATTAGCAGATTCATGTTCAATTCCTAGATTGAAACTTTTTACAAGTATGCGAACATCTGATGATTTAACAAGTGAAAGCTCCTATTTTCATGCTGAATTAGTTAGATTAAGATTTATAATGGATGCAATTGAAAAAGGAGAAAAGGTTTTTATTATGCTAGATGAAATATTGAAAGGAACAAATAGTAAAGACAAAGAAATTGGATCTACCAAATTTTTGCAGAAATTATCAAGGTTAAATGCAAAAGGTGTAATAGCAACACATGATTTATCTCTTTGTAAACTTTCAGAAGATTCCTCTTATTTTAAAAATATGTATTTTGATTCTACGATTGAAAATGATGAGTTATATTTTAGTTATCAAATAAATGAAGGTATTTGTCAAAATATGAATGCATCTTTTTTATTATCTAAAATGAAATTAGTAGATTAATTATTTAGGATTTCAATTTTAAGAAGTCGGCGATAGTTTTTATTTTAACATTTAAATTTTTTTTTGTTAAATATTGAATTTTTGTTTTTATGTAAAGTGTTTGTTATTAAATGTTTAATGCTTTTTCTTATCATTTAAAATAGAATAGAAAAAGATTTATTCTAGTCTATTATATTTCATTTTTGTTTTATAAAGTTAAATTGAAAATCAATTTTTAATTTAACTACGTTTTTTTACTTATTTTTTTAGAATATATTTGTAATAATAAACTACAACAACAAATATATTATGGGTCTAATATTTAGAGCTTTATTAAAAAGCGTTTTTATATTTTTAGTATCATTTCAAATATTTTCACAAACTCAATTTACGTTAAATTCTAATCAATCAGTTTCAAGTTGTAATGCTTTTATTATTGATGCTGGTGGAATTGGAGGATCAGGTTATTCAAATAATGAAAATTACATATTTACAATTTGTCCTGATCAACCAAATAAAAAAATCACTTTAGCATTCAATACTTTTTCATTGGATTTAACGGATGATAATCTATCTACAACAATTACTGATGTTGACACTATGTATGTTTATGATGGTAATAGTTCAACAGCTAATTTAATTGGAGCATATACTGGCACAACTCTATTTGGTGTAAATATTACAGCAACAAATCCTCAGGGTTGTATGACATTGAGATTTTCTTCAAATTCATCAGGGACTGGGTTATACGGTATCAGTGCAACTTGTTTAAGACCTTGTTCTTTTCCAACAGCGGCAGCAAAAATTCTTAATGGTATTTCAGATGATAGTATAAGAGTGTGTGTTGGTTCAAGTGTAAGTTTTCAAGATAATGGCTCGTATGCATTTATAGGATTAAATATTGAATCTTATACTTGGGATTTTATGGATGGAACAACTTCAACAGGATCAAACATTGCTCATACGTTTAATTTGCCAGGTCTATATAAGGTTCAATTAAAAGTAAAAGATAATAATCCTGATAATACATGTTTGAATCAAAATTTAACTGATTTACAAGTTTTAGTTGGAACAATTCCGAGTTTTGAAAACTTTCCAAACGATACAACATTGTGTTTAGGAGAATCGATAGATTTGACTACGGCTCCTAATTTGTATAATGTAACATGGAATGGATTTCCCAATTCAACATCTATTGATAATGGTTGTTTAACAGATAATCAAATAGGAATTGCTCAAAATATAAACTTAGTTCAAACTTCTTTTTTAACGGGTTCAACTATTACGAGTATTAATCAGATTCAAAGTATATGTTTTGACTTAGAGCATTCTTTTATGGGTGATTTAATCATATCTGTATTTTGTCCTAATGGTCAAAGTATGGTTTTACATCAACAAGGAGGTGGAAGTACTGATTTAGGGGTTCCAAATACGACAAATGATGTAGATTGTAATGATCCATCAACTATAGGTGTTGGAGGGAGTTATTGTTTTACACCAACTGCTTCAGATAGTTGGGTTGATTGGGTGAATAATCAAGGTGGATTTGCTCCTTCACTTCCATCTGGAGATTATGCTCCAATTCAACCTTTTTCAAATTTAGTAGGTTGTCCTACAAATGGAAATTGGAGAATTTCAGTCGTAGATAATTGGCCAGGTGATGATGGTACCTTGTTTGCTTTTGCATTAAATTTAGATCCTGCTTTAATAACTCCTGTTTCATCTTTTGAACCTCAAATAGGATTAGGTGCCGATTCTTCTTTCTGGAATTTACCTGCTTCATTTGTAACAAATCTATCATCAGATGGGGATATATTGTCTGTGAAACCAATAAATTCGGGTAATTTTAATTATCAGTATACAGTATTAGATAATTTTGGATGTAGCTTTGATACAATTGTTAAAATTACTGTAAATCCAAATCCAACGTTATTTGCAGGAAATGATTCAACACTTTGCGGCAATTCAATAATACAGTTAAATGGATTAGTAAACAATCGAGGTGCTAATTCATCATGTGATTTTACAATAAATTTTGTAGATGATTTTGGAGATGGTTGGAATGGAAATACTTTGACCATTACTAATAATGGAGTTTCAACAACATATAATATGACCTCAGGTTCAACTCAAACAAAATTGTTCACTGTCCCTACTGGTTCAAATATTTCAGTAACTTTTAATGCAAATGGTTCTTTTATTAGTGAATGTAGTTATACGATTACGGATGAAAATGGTGTTATATTAGTTGATCAAAGCAATTCATTATCTGGTGTTGTTACTAATCAATTTGTTGCAAATTGTATAGGTAACTTTGTATATTCATGGACGGCATCTAATTTAGTTTCTGATGCTACAATATTAAACCCTCAAGTTATCAATTTTTCTAGTCAGCAAAATTTAGTTTTAACCACATATCCTGTTGGACATTCTTTGTGCTCTATTTCTGATACGATAATAATTGAATTTAGTCCAACTCCAAATGCAGGACTTGATACTGTTATTTCTATTTGTGAAGGAGCGTCTCCTTTTGATTTATTCACTTTATTAAGAAACGCAGAACCAAATGGAATATGGAAAAATCAATCAGGAAATATTATTACAATGCCATTTGATCCAATAGTTAATAGTTCTGGAATTTATAAATACATTGTAAATAATACGTTTTGTTCTGATTCTTCAAGTGTTACTGTAAATTTAATTAATTCAGAAATAACGAATCAGATTGTAGATAATGTATCATGTAACAGTGCAGATAACGGTTCAGTAATTATAACGGGAAATAATTTTACATCTTATGTATTAGACAATGGTGCTTTAGTAAATAATATTGTTTCGCCTTTTACTGTTAATGGTTTAGCGCCAGGTAATCATACAATTTCAATTTCAGGTCCTATAGGTTGTTCAACTTCTACTAACTTTAGTATAAATGAACCTACACCATTACAAATTTCTGAAATTTCTAATGATACAATTATTTGCCCAGGTTTTTCGGCATCACTATATTCCATAGGTACAGGAGGAAGTTCAGCTTATTCTTATGCATGGTTGGAAAATAATTTACCAATAGGAGTTAATAGTTCAATAATTGTTACACCTTCAGTTTCTCCATCAAATTATTGTGTAATTCTTTCTGAAGCATGTGGTTCACCTAGCGATACTTTATGTATGAAAATTGATTTGTCAACGGAAATATTACCAGCATTAATTCCTGATATACTTAATGGTTGTTTACCTTTAAAAGTGAATTTTGAAAATAATTCTTCGAACATTAATGATATACAAGAAATAATTGTTGATTTTGGCGATGGTGAAATCAACAATTTCACACAAAATAATTTTATTAATCATGAATATAAAAAGGAAGGTGTATTTTCAGTAAAAGTTAAAATTGTATCAAAATATGGTTGTGATTATAATGTTGAATATTCGAATTTGATAGAAGTTTATTCTTTGCCTGAAGCATCTTTTATTATTAATCCTAGCCCAACATCAATGTATAATCCATATGTTGATTTATTGAATACAAGCAGTTCTGATGTGACCAATTTAAATTGGTTAATTCCTGATGGAACACCTTCGAGTTCATCAAGTGAAGTTGTTAACGTTAAATATCCAGAAGCAATATCAATTTATCCAGTAATACTTTATGTTACCAATATTAATAATTGTAAAGATTCAATAATAAATTATGTTATAGTCAACAATGAGGTATTATTTTATGCACCTAATTCATTTACTCCTGATGGAGATGAATATAATCAAGTTTGGAAATTTACAATTGCAGGTATTGATTTAGATGGATTTGAGTTAGCTGTTTATAATCGTTGGGGTGAATTAGTATGGGAATCTAAAGATCCTTCAATTTATTGGGATGGAACCTTTAATGGTCAAAAAGTACCTCTTGGTACATATAACTGGTACCTTCAAGCAAGTGATGGACAAAGTGATGAAAGGTACTTTTTTAATGGAAGTGTGAATGTAATAAAATAAGAATACTATAATAAAGTTTTATTTTTTCTTTCTAAATAACTTAAAGTTAATCGGATTATTCCATAATCAATTTCACCATTTAGAGTTTCATAAATTGGTTTTAATTGAATAGTACTTTCAAAATCAGGTAGTACTTTTTCAATTTTATCGATATCCTCTTCTGTAATATAATTTTCAATTTTTATCGGATAACCATCTAAATATAGTTTGGCTACATGGGAATATATTGTTGTTAGAGCCATGTTTCGAATTGTCGCTATAGCTTCAATTGAAATTCCTGATTTTATCAACTCAAATGTTTCGTCATAAGTTGATTTTTTGGGTTCTAAATCTTGTGTAAACTGTTTAATTAAAGTAATGAATTCTTCGCCATAAGATTCCGATTTTTGCATTCCGATACCTTGGATACTTAATAATTCATTTTTGGTATTAGGTTTTTCATTGGCCAACTGCAATAAAGTAGCATCACTGAAGATAATATAAGCTGGAACATTTTCTTTAACGGCAATTTTACGTCTCAATAGTTTTAATCTATCAAATAGAATTTCATCAGTTGTTAATTGTTTCGCCTCTTTTACTTCTTTTGATTTTCCTTTTACAATTTTTTCTTTTTCTTTATAAGCAGCGAATGTTATTTTCATATTTTCAAACAACACTTTATTTCCATAGTTTGTAATTTTAAAGTGCATATTTTCATCATAAGCAACTTCTACCAATCCAATATTTTTAAGTTGTGTAATATAAAACATCCATTGATTAACATTCAAATCTGCACCAATACCATACGTTTTTAATTCATTGTATTTTTTCGAAAACATTTCACTCGTTTTTGCTCCTCTAAGAAGATCAATTAGTGTATTGTTTCCAATTGATTCATTTGTTCGTTTAATCGCAGATAATGCTTTTTGAGCAATAATCGTTCCGTCAATGGTTGAAGGTGGGTTTTTACAAATATCACATTTACCACAATTTTCATGAAGTTCCTCA
>CALPUT020000089.1 GCA_943326825.2 Chryseobacterium gleum
AAAGTTGTTGTTTCTGAAATTGCAAATAAAGATCAAAAAATTGAAGGTGTCAATGTTACTATCAAAGGTTCAGATAAATCTTCTTGGACAGGAAAAACAAATAAAGAGGGTTTTGTTGCTTGGGATAAAAAACCGTCAGGTGAAAGATATATCTTAGAAAACGTATCTTATTCAATTGCAATTGAAAAAGAAGGTTTTCACCCTGATAAAAAAGGTGCTTCAATAACAACTGTTAATTTAAATGGGAATCAAAATTTTGTTGTTGATATGGCTTTGCTTCCAATAGTTATCAAACCGATTCGTTTACCTGAAGTTAGATATCCATATGGACAATTTACTTTGTTAGTAGATTCTACAATTAATTCAAAAGATTCATTAAACTTTGTTTATGATTTATTAATGGAATATCCTGGAATGGTATTAGAATTGAGTTCTCATACAGATGCAAGAGGTAAGGACGCTGCTAATCAGGTTTTATCAGATAATCGTGCTAAAGAATGCGTGAAATATTTAGTACAAGAAAAAGGAATTGATGCAAATAGATTAAAGCCATTAGGAAAAGGTGAAAGTACACCAGCTATTTGGAAAGATCCAGCAACAGGTGAAATGGTTACATTGAGTGAAGAATATATTAATCAGTTTAAAGAAAAAGATAAAACTCAATTTGAGAAATTACATCAGTTGAACAGAAGAACAGAAGCGAAAGTACTCTCTTTAGATTATGTACCAGGAGATACTCCAGTGCCATCATCGACAGAAGTGAAGCCTGCAGAGGCACCAAAAAAATAATTTAAAACAAAAAAGACTTTCGAAGCGAAAGTCTTTTTTGTTTTAAGGATATTTCTTAACTTCATAAGAGAACATTAATAATCACTTATGAAAGAAGAATATTTACACCACCTATGGAAAAATAAACAAATTCCATTTCATCAACTTAAACTATCGACAGGAGAAGATCTTTTAATTTATGATGTCGGTCAACACAACAAATTTGAAAGCGGACCAGATTTTTCAAATGGTAAAATTAAAATTGGAGATGTTACATGGTTCGGAAACATTGAGCTTCATATTAAATCCTCTGATTGGTACCAACATAATCATCATTTGGATAAAGCTTATGATAATGTAATTTTACATGTTGTTTATATAAATGACCATGAAGTTTACATTAATAATCAAGTTGTTCCAACAATTGAGTTAAAAGGAATAATTCCTGATATGGAAGAAGTCTTGAATAACCTTGAGTTTCCTTGTTCATCTTTTCTAGACGAACTTGATTCTATTTATTTGGAATCGATGAAAGAAAAAGCAATTGTAAAACGTTTGAATAAGAGAATTCAAAATATTGAGAAAATTAGAATTGATTCAACTCCACAACAAGTATTATATTCTTTATTAGCTCAAGCGTTTGGATGTAAAATAAATGCTCAGCCGTTCCAAGAATTAACAAATAGAATTCCGATTAAATTAATTAAAAAGGAAAAGTATTTCAACTCAAAATCTGTTTTCTTGAATGTTTCAGGTCTAGGAGACACCGAATTAATAGATAATTCCTGGATTCATATAAAATCAAAATATAATTTAGGCACTATGCCTAAACATATTTGGAAACATAAAGGCTTAAGACCAAAAAGTTTTCCCGAAATTCGTCTTTTGCAATTTGCTGAAATAGTCGATAAATTTAATTTTGAAACATCATTTGTTTATTTAGATTCAACAGAATTATTAGTTTACCTTAAAAACTTATTGGAGTTGAATAATAATACTTCCAAAATATCCAGAGCAATGGTGGATTTAATTATCATTAATTGTTTTGTTCCTTTCATTTGGTGGTATGGAAATGTTAAAATGGATGAAAGTATTCAAGAAAAATCACTAGATTTATTACAATTTTTAAAAGCAGAAGAAAATCATATACTTAAAAAGTGGAAAGTATTAGGTGTTTCGTGTATTAATTCATACGATTCTCAAGCATTATTAGAAATTTATAACGAATTTTGTACTTCTAAGAAATGTCTTGATTGTGAGGTGGGAAATAAAATAATTTATAAATGAGAACGATTCAAAAAATACTGTTTTATTTCGAAATGAGATCTTACGGTGTATGCGAATGGTGGGCAGTAAAACTTGGCATTCGAACCTCTAAGGTTAGGCTTGGGTTTCTTTATGCTTCTTTTATCGCTTTAGGCTCACCATTGTTTATTTATTTAGGAATGGCATGGATATTAGAGCATAAACATTATTTCAAGCTTAAACCTAAAAAACGTTCTTCAATTTGGGAATTATAATATGCTAAAAAACAATCGGTTTTCAAATATTTTTTTCTTCATCTTTTTACTTTTATTAGTAATTGGTATTGGAACTACTGGCTACATGTTTATCCAAAAATGGAGTGCTGTTGATTCCTTTTACATGACTATCATTACTATTTCAACTGTTGGTTTTAGAGAAGTTGGGGATTTAACTGTTGCAGGCAAATTGTTTACTGCATTTTTAATAATAACTAGTTTTGGTACTTTTGCTTATGCTGTGACTTCGATTACTGCATATCTTGTTGGAGGAAAATACCGAAAATATTTAAAAGAATATAAACTGATGAAAGAATTAGAAAAACTAAATGATCACGTAATTATTTGTGGATTTGGTCGTGTTGGAATTCAAGTCGCAAAAGATTTATGTGCACACGGAACTAAATTCGTTGTTATTGAAAGTAATGAAGAAGTTATTAAATATCATGAAGATTTAAAAGGTTATTATTTCATTAAAGGGGATTCAACAGATGATATCAATCTAGAAAAAGCAGGTGTCAAAAATGCCAAAGCGATGATTTGTTGTTTACCTAAGGATGCTGATAATTTATATATCGTTCTTTCAGGAAGTGAGTTGAATTCTAAATTATTAATCATATCAAGAGCAACTAGTCAATCGACAAAAAGGAAATTAAAAAGAGCTGGTGCTCATAATGTAATCCTTCCCGATGCAGTAGGAGGTTCGCACATGGCATCTTTGATTTCAAATCCAGATGTAATGGAGTTTTTAGACATTATACGTGTACAAGGCTACAATGGGGCGAATATTGAATCAATTGCTTTTAGTGAATTACCGGATCAATTTAAAAATAAAACAATCGGTCAATTGGAAGCAAAACGATTAACAGGTGTTACAATTATTGGATTTAAAACTCCCGATGGAGAATATGTAATTAATCCTGACTTCGAAATAGAAGTTGTTCCACATTCAAAACTATTTGTACTTGGAAATCAAGAGCAAATTGAAAAATTAAATAAATTATTTGGTTTAGCACATTAATATGAGATTACTAATCACAGGTTCTAATGGACTACTTGGACAGAAACTAGTAAAACTATGTATTCAAAAAGGTGTTCAATTTGTTGCAACTTCTAAAGGAGTGAATCGAAATCCAGATTGTCCTACGATAAATTATTTTGAATTGGACATTACTAATCCAATCGAGATAAGTCATTTATTTGAGAATTATTATCCAACACACGTAATACATACAGCAGCAATCACGAATGTTGATTATTGTGAAGATCATATTTCCGAATGTGAGAATGTGAATGTGACCGCAACAGCAAATTTATTTGAAGCTTCAAAAAGATATCAAGCACATTTTCAATTGTTATCTACAGATTTTGTTTTTGATGGAGAAAAAGGAAATTATCAAGAAAATGATATTGTCAATCCATTAAGTGTTTATGCGAAATCTAAAGTGGATGGAGAGAATTTACTACTGAATGATGAAAATAAAAATTGGTCAATCGTAAGAACAATCATTGTTTATGGTAAAGGTCATAATTTATCACGTTCAAATTTGATTTTATGGTCGATTGATGCATTGAAAGAAGGTAATGAAATAAAAGTAGTCGATGATCAATTTCGATCACCAACTTGGGCTGATGATTTAGCTTGGGGTTGTTTGGAAATTGTTTTAAGAAATAAATTTGGGGTTTTTCATATTTCAGGACCGGAGACTTTTTCTATTTTAGAGATAGTTTATAAAGTGGCAGATTATTTCAATCTAGATAAAAAATGTATTGTTGCAATAAAATCAGATACGTTAAATCAAGCTGCAAAACGTCCACCCAAAACAGGTTTTAATTTAGATAAATCTAGAAGGGAATTGGATTTTAAACCATTGAAACTCGAAGAAACACTCGAATTATTAGATATTAAACTATAGATATTTCGTTTAATATTATATCTTTACCTCACAAATTTTAAAATTTAAATAACTACACTTATTAAAGTAAAATTTTCAACTAAAAAATATGTTAACAAAATTATTTAAAAAGAAATCAATTCCATTATTATTAAAAGAAGCTGCTGCAAATGAAGGAGGCTTAAAAAAAACACTTGGAGCTTGGTCACTAATAGCTTTAGGTATTGGAGCTATTATTGGTGCTGGTTTATTCGTCAATACAGCAAAAGCTTCTGCTGAAGCAGCTGGTTCAGGTGTAACAATTTCTTTTGCTATAGCAGCAGTTGGATGTGCTTTTGCAGGTTTATGTTATGCTGAATTTGCATCTACAATTCCAATTGCAGGAAGTGCTTATACATATTCTTATGCTACTCTAGGAGAAATAGTTGCGTGGATTATTGGTTGGGCTTTAGTTATGGAATATGCTCTTGGAGCGGCAACTGTCTCTATAGCATGGAGTGAATACCTCAATAATCTGCTAGGCGGTGCAATACCTTATGAATGGTGTCACTCTCCCTTTGAACATGTCAATAAAATAATAGGACAATCTAATATTTCTCAATTATCTGCTGATTTGGTTGCTCATGCAAAAAATGGAGTTTTAATATTAACTGATGCTGAAATGAATAAGTTAACACCTAAATTAAAGGGGTTAGTTGAAACTTCATCTGGAATAATTAATTCACCTGCATTATTGATTCTAACTGCAGTCACACTTTTACTAATTAAAGGAACTCAAGAATCTGCATTTATTAATGGGATTATGGTATTCATAAAAGTAGCAATTGTTTTGATGTTTATTTTTATTGGATGGAACTACATAAAACCTGAAAACCATATACCTTATTTAATACCAGAAAGTACAATTGGTCATGAAGGTATCTTTAAATGGGGATGGGGCGGTGTTCTTGGCGGAGCAGCAATTGTATTTTTTGCTTTTATTGGATTTGATGCTGTTTCGACAGCTGCTCAAGAAGCTAAAAATCCTAAAAGAGATATGCCTATTGGAATATTAGGTTCTTTGGTTGTTTGTACTATTCTATATATTTTATTTGCTCATGTATTGACAGGAGTTGCTCATTGGTCAGAATATGGTGCGGCAGGTAAAGAGGCTTCTGTTTCATATGCTGTTAATACATATATGAAAGACTATTCATGGTTAGGTACAAGCATTACGATTGCTATTTTAGCAGGTTTTTCTTCAGTTATATTGGTAATGTTAATGGGGCAAACACGTGTTTTTTATTCGATGTCAAAAGATGGTTTGATTCCCAAATTATTTTCTGATTTACATCCTAAATTTAAAACACCTTATAAATCAAATTTGATGTTGTTAATTATGGTTGGATCTTTTGCTGCTTTTGTACCGGGAAGCGTAGCAGGTGATTTGACTTCCTTTGGAACTCTTTTCGCTTTTGTTATTGTATGTGCAGGTATCTTGGTTATGAGAAAAAACTTTCCAAATTTGCATAGACCATTTAGAACTCCATTAGTTCCATTAGTTCCAATTTTAGGAATTTTAGTCTGTCTTTTGATGATATTTGCGCTAGATATTACTACTCTTGTTGTTGCAGGGTTGTGGATGATTGTTGGGTTGTTAATTTATTTTGGATATAGCCGAAGACATAGTGTTTTAAATAATCAGAAAGAAGATTTTACTGATAAAATGGAAGAATAATTAAAAAAATATATTAAACTATAAGTCAGTCATTTTGATTGACTTTTTTATTTTATAACAAATCATCTATTAATGTCTCAACAAAAAGAATTAAATAGAACTTTAGGATTATTAGATGCAACTAGTATTGTTGCTGGTTCAATGATTGGTTCGGGAATTTTTATCGTAACGGCTTCAATGGTTCGCGATATTGGATCTGCTGGTTGGCTATTATTTCTTTGGTTACTTACTGGATTAATTACTGTTTTCGCGGCGCTAAGTTATGGAGAATTAGCTGGTATGATGCCAAAAGCAGGTGGGCAGTATGTCTATATTCAAAGAGCTTATGGAAGGATGATTTCATTTCTTTATGGTTGGACAGTATTTACGGTTATTCAGACTGGGGTTATTGCTGCTGTTGCTGTAGCATTTGCTAAATATTCAGCAGTTTTTTTTCCAGAGTTAAATAATATTGTGACATCTTTTAGCGGAATTAAAATCACTTTGCAACAAGTATTAGCAGTTTTAAGTATTATTTTTTTAACTTACATTAACACCAGAGGTGTTCAAAATGGAAAAATAATTCAATTAATTTTTACTTCTGCAAAACTATTTGCCTTGTTTGCACTGATTGTATTAGGTTTGGCCTTCGCATTCAAAACGGATACTTTTTCTGCAAATATGACTGATATGTGGAATGCAGGTCAGCCGAAGATTTTAAAAAATGGACATTTAATTTTTGTTCCACTTTCAGGTTTCGCATTATTAGGCGTTTTAGGTTCAACGATTATCAATTCATTGTTTTCATCTGATGCATGGAATAATGTGACATTTATCGCTGGTGAAATCAAAGATCCAAAGAAAAACATCCCAAGAAGTTTGTTTTTAGGTACGTTAATCGTTACTATAATATACATTTTAGCAAATCTAGCATACCTTTCATTGTTGCCTCTTAAAGGAGAACCAGGAGAACCAGAAACTTTAAAGGGAGCTTTTGAAGTAACGAAAGTCATTTCTCAAGGAATTATGTTTGCGGATCAAGATCGAGTTGGAGCTTCTGCAGCATCTGTTATCTTTGGAAATATTGGTGTAAGTATTATGGCATTATTGATCATGATTTCCACTTTTGGATGCAATAATGGACTGATACTTTCAGGTTCAAGATTATTTTATGCCATGTCTAAAGATGGATTATTTTTCAAAAAAGCAAATTCGTTAAATAAGAATAACGTTCCTTCTTCAGCTTTATGGTTTCAGTGTTTATGGGCTTGTTTGTTGTGTTTTTCAGGTCAATATGGAGATCTTATTAAATATTCTACTTTTGCTTCTTTGTTATTTTACATACTTACAATTGCAGGTATTTTTGTTTTGAGAAAGAAAGAACCAGATTTAGAAAGACCTTACAAAGCATTTGGCTATCCATATATTCCGGCCTTATATATCATAATTACTTTTTCAATTTGCGTTGATTTACTTATTTATGATACAAAAAGCGTTGGAATGGGATTGTTAATTGTATTAATTGGGATTCCTGTTTATTATTTAACGAATAAGAGTTCGGATAAAATAGTGAATGAAATTAATGAGTAATGAAAATAACTTCTTTTTTCAAAGTTTCTAGAAATAATAAGAAAGGTATAATTTTACTTTCATTGATTACTTTAGGGATCATTTTCTCTCCTAGAATTCTGAGTTTATTGAATGATGATTCTGATTTCGATGCTGAATCTTTTCCTGTAGAAAATTGGAATACAAAGTCATTTGAAAGAAAAACTGAATTCAAGTCCTTTAAATCAAAAAAGTCATACAATAGTAGATATAGTATACCAACTCAAAAATTTGATCCAAATCAATACTCTCAATCTGATTGGATGAAATTAGGTTTATCAATAAAACAAGCAAATGTAGTTTTGAAATTTACTAAAAGAGGAATATACTCTAATGAAGATTTAAAAAAGATATTTGTTATTCCAGATGATTTATTTGAATTAATTAAAGATTCTACCTTTTATTCTGATAAACTTCAGAAAGATTTTACTGCTAAATTCGAAAAAATAGAAGTGAAAAAAGAATTGCTTGAAATTAATTCAGCAACTGAAGAGCAATTAATAGAAATTAAAGGGATTGGAAATTTTTTCGCTAAACAAATCATTAAAAAGAGAGAAGAGTTAGGTGGATTTTACAATAAATCACAATTGATGGAAGTTTGGAAAATGGACGAAGAGAAATTTGGAAACATTGAATCAAGTATTTATATTGATTCTAAGTTAATTAAAAAAATATCCATTAATGACGCATCAATTGATGAGTTGAAAAAGCATCCTTATATACGATGGAACATTGCAAATTCGATTGTAAAGATGCGTGAACAAAAAAATGGATTTCATTCAATTGAAGAATTAAAAGAATCGGTTATAATTACTGAAGAAAAGTTTCAAAAAATAAAACCTTATATATCTTTGTAATATGAATATAGAAGATAAAATTAAAAATGTAATAAGAGATGTGCCTAATTTTCCGAAAGAAGGAATTATTTTCAAAGATATTACGCCAATAATGATGGATGCTCAATTGTCAAATGAAATTTTAGATCATTTGGTTGAGTTATACAAAAATGAATCTATTGATGTCATAGCTGGAATTGAAAGTAGAGGGTTTTTATTTGGATATCCATTAGCAATGAGATTAGGCATTCCATTTATTTTGATTCGTAAAAAAGGAAAATTGCCTTACGAAAAAATCAGTCATAGTTATGATCTTGAATACGGGAGCGCAACTATCGAAATGCATACGGATGCTATTCAATCAGGACAAAGAGTTCTAATCCATGATGATTTATTGGCAACAGGCGGCTCAGCAGAAGCTGCAGCAATTCTAGTTGAAAAAAGTGGAGGTAAAGTAGCTTCTTTCAATTTCTTAGTTTCATTAGATTTTTTAAATGGAGCAGAAAAATTGAATCGTTTTTCAGACAA
>CALPUT020000090.1 GCA_943326825.2 Chryseobacterium gleum
GACTCATCACGTAAATCAGAAATTCCTTCAATTTTTTTATCATTTACTAACTCAGCTGTTTTTTTAATCATTTCAGCTTTGTTAACTTGATATGGTATCTCAGTTACAATAATTTGTTCTCTTCCGTTTACTTCTTCAATTTCAGCTTTTGCACGCATTACGATACGTCCACGACCTGTTGTTAAAGCATCACGAACCCCTTCGTAACCATAAATAATACCTCCAGTTGGGAAATCTGGTGCTTTTACATATTGTAATAAATCTTCACAAGCGATATCATTGTTTTCGATATATGCATTGATTCCATCAATTACTTCGGTTAAATTATGAGGAGCCATGTTTGTTGCCATACCTACAGCAATTCCACTCGCACCATTACATAATAAATTAGGGATTTTAGTAGGCATAACTGTTGGTTCCAACAAACTTTCATCAAAGTTTGGAGAGAAATCAACAGTCTCTTTATCTAAATCATCCAACATTTCTTCAGCGATTTTTTTCAATCTCGCCTCAGTGTAACGCATTGCAGCAGGGCTATCACCATCTACTGAACCAAAGTTACCTTGTCCATCCACTAAAGGATAACGTAGCGACCAAGGCTGCGCCATACGCACCATTGTGTCATATACAGATGTATCTCCATGCGGGTGATACTTTCCTAAAACTTCTCCAACAATTCTTGCTGACTTTTTATGTGGTCTATTAGAAAATACTCCTAAATCTTGCATCCCGTATAATACACGTCTGTGAACAGGTTTAAAACCATCGCGTACATCAGGTAAAGCTCTTGAAACAATTACAGACATTGAATAATCAATGTAAGCAGATTTCATTTCATCTTCAATGTTAATTTGGATTATTTTTTCTCCTTCTGCCATATTAATTTTTTATTTTCAATTATTAAGTTGCTACAGTAGTAAGCAAGCTTCGAAATTAATTAATAAATCGCTACAAAAGAAAGAGGTGAATTGGTATTTATTCACAAAATTCTGTGGAAAATTGATGAAATTACTTAGTTATTAACATTTAATTCATTTTATCTTTGTAAATGGCTAGAAATTGTTTATTTAGTCGTGAAGTTTTAAAGTATGGAAGCAAAATTTTCTCCAAGAGTTAAAGATGTTATTAGTTTTAGTCGTGAAGAAGCATTACGTCTAGGCAATGATTTCATAGGTGTCGAGCATCTTTTATTAGGTATAATAAGAGAAGGTGATGGTAAAGCTGTAAGAATTTTAAAAGAGTTTCATTTAGATCTTCAAGCGATTAGACAAGAAGTTGAAAGAAATTTGATTAAGAATGTTAAAACAGTCAAACAACCTTTGGTTAATATTCCGTTGGTGAAACAAGCTGAACGTGTTCTTAAAATAACTTATTTAGAGGCTAAATTATATAAAAGTACAATTATAGGAACAGAGCATTTGTTACTCTCGATTTTAAAGAGTGAAGATAATGTTGCTTGTTTGACCTTAAATAAGTACGGTGTTATTTATGATAATGTTAAAGATGAATTAGAAAATATGAGAGAACAAAACATTACCCCAAGAGCTGAATTCCCTGGAAGTTCAGATGAAGAAGGCGAATCTTTCGCAGCACAGAAAAAACCAACTGATCCAAAATCTAAAACACCTGTGTTAGATAATTTTGGTCGTGATTTGACTAAAATGGCTGAAGCAGGAAAGTTAGATCCAATTGTTGGTCGTGAAAAAGAAATTGAACGAGTTAGTCAAATTTTGGCTAGGAGAAAGAAAAATAATCCAATTTTAATTGGAGAGCCTGGTGTTGGTAAAAGTGCTATTGCTGAAGGTTTAGCAATTCGTATTATTGAACGTAAAGTTTCTCGTGTTTTATTTAATAAAAGAGTAGTTTCATTAGATTTAGCTTCTTTGGTTGCTGGCACAAAATACCGTGGTCAATTTGAAGAAAGAATGAAAGCAGTAATGCAAGAGATTGAGAAAAATCCAGACATTATTCTTTTTATTGATGAGATCCATACAATTATTGGTGCTGGAGGCGCAAGTGGTTCATTAGATGCTTCTAATATGTTTAAACCTGCATTAGCAAGAGGTGAAATGCAAGCGATTGGAGCAACAACTTTGGATGAGTACCGTCAACATATTGAAAAAGATGGTGCATTAGAAAGACGTTTCCAAAAAGTTATTATTGAGCCTACTACTGTAGAGGAAACGATTCAAATTTTAAATAATATAAAAGAACGCTATGAAGATCATCATTCAGTAACTTTTACAGATGAAGCTATTGCTGCATGTGTAAAATTGACTGAAAGATATATTACTGATCGTCATCTTCCTGATAAAGCAATTGATGCTTTGGATGAAGTTGGATCTAGAGTTCATTTGACTAATATCAATGTTCCTAATGAGATTCTTGAAATTGAAAAAAGTATCGAAGAATTAAAAGATTTGAAAAACGAAGTAATCAAATCCCAACAATATGAAAAAGCTGCAGAGTTACGTGATAACGAGCGTAAATTACAAGAGCAGTTAGAAGTTGAAACAAAAAAATGGGAAACAGAATCTAAAGCAAATAGAGTAGTTGTTACTGAAGAGCATGTTGCTGAAGTTGTTTCTATGATGTGTGGAATTCCTGTTACTCGAATAGCTGAAACTGAAAGTGGAAAGCTTGTGAAAATGGGTGAGGAGATGAGAGGTAAAGTTATCGGTCAAGATGAAGCGGTTTCTAAAGTTGTTAAAGCAATTCAAAGAAATAGAGCTGGTTTAAAAGATCCAAACAAACCAATCGGTTCATTTATTTTCTTGGGTCCTACTGGGGTTGGTAAAACGCAATTAGCTAAAGTTTTAGCGAAATATTTATTTGACACAGAAGATGCATTGATCAGAATTGATATGTCTGAATATATGGAGAAATTCTCTATCTCTCGTTTAGTTGGAGCGCCTCCGGGATACGTTGGATATGAAGAAGGTGGGCAATTAACTGAAAAAGTTAGAAGAAAACCATATTCTATTGTATTGTTAGATGAGATTGAAAAAGCACATCCAGATGTATTTAACTTATTATTACAAGCATTAGATGATGGACACATGACTGATGGTTTAGGTCGTAAAATTGACTTTAAAAACACAATCATCATTATGACTTCAAATATTGGAGCTCGACAATTATCAGATTTTGGTACAGGTGTTGGTTTTGGAACTAAATCTCAAGCTGAACAAGTAGCTGAAAACTCGAAAGCAGTTATTCAAAATGCTCTTAGAAAAGCATTTGCTCCAGAGTTCCTAAATAGAATTGATGATTTAATTATTTTCCATTCATTAAAACGTGAAGATATTCATAAAATTATTGATTTAGAATTAGCTAAATTATTTGGAAGAATTTCTGATTTAGGTTACAATTTAGAATTAACTGATAAGGCAAAAGATTATATTTGCGAGAAAGGTTATGACGAAAAATTTGGTGCTAGACCGTTAAAAAGAGCTATTCAAAAATTAATTGAAGATCCTTTGGCTGAACAAATTATTAAATCTGAACTTCACGAAGGTGACCGTATTTTAATGGATATCGAAGAAGGTAATGAAGAATTAAAAATTACCGTTGACAAAGGTAAAACATCCAAAAGTAAATCAAAATAATTAACGATAATCAACGTTTTTAAAGGGGATAATATCCCCTTTTTTTGTAAATAATAAAAACTATGAAATCAATATATTTCTTAATCCTCACTTTACTTCTCTTCAATTCATATTTATTTTCGATGACATATGAAACACCGGAGTCATTTTTTGTTAATAATGCAAAAACTGATTTTGAAGCTATTTATAAAAAAAATGATGTAGAATTACAAAAAAGTGTAAAGCAATTGTTTGAAGATGATCTATTGAATCATGATTTGACCAGAGCCTACGATATTGAAGCTAAATTTGAAAAATATTGGACAAAATATAAATTAAGTTGGCATTTGTTAGATTTAAATAATGATGGGTTTTTTGAATTATTATTTAATAATTCCAGCAATGAACCAGAGCATCTTTCTTTTGAATTATTCAAAAAAGATGATCAAAAATATCATGCGATTTATTTTCAAATTGGTAAATTGATTGGCTACAAAATTCATCCAAATACAAAGGAAGTTATACTATTTAGACATCAATATCCATGTTGTACAAATTTAAGTCACAATATTGATATGATTCGATTACTAAATGGTAAAATAACTCTTCGTAAAAAGTTTTTCGTTGCAAGGCCTGATGAAATGAAAACGAAACTTTTTCCGAAATCGGTAAGTTATTCAAAAGAGTATTTCTTTTTAAAGAAAGATGAAAAAGTTCGTTGGTCTGCAGAAATAATTACTAAAGGTGCAACAAGAATGACGCAGGAAAACATTATTTCAAATTACCTAAAAGGTACAACTTACAAAGTTTTAGCTATAGAAAAAGGGTGGAAATATATTTTGATCTGTGGTGAACCATCAAAGGATATGAATAAAATTATCAATCCAGCTAACTTTGTTTATACTCATGTTTTTGGATGGGTGAAAAAATGATGATTGAAGCTGAAAATATTATCAAATCATTATGTTTTTGTAATACAGAATTTTAACTCAAATTTATTTTTTGTTAATAAGTATTTAAAACGCTTTATCGCAATTTATGTTAATTAATTATTAATCAATTGTTTAGTTTTTTTATTTGTGATAGTTATTTAAGTGGTTTTATTAAATTAATTCATTTAAAAACCTTTATTTAATAAGAGTTTTAACTTATTTTGTTAATAAGTTTTTTTTAATGCTTTTTTTATCTGTATCTTTGCAGTCAATTTTAAGTAAAAATATGACATTTAAGGAACTCGGGTTGAAGAGTGAGGTGCTGAAGTCGTTAACAGAAATGGGGTTTGAAGCACCTACTCCGATTCAACTAGAAGCTATTCCTAACTTGCTTGCAAGTGATAGCGATCTAGTTGGTTTAGCCCAAACAGGAACAGGTAAAACCGCAGCGTTCGGTTTACCATTAGTGAACAAAGTAGACGGAAAGTCTAGAACACCACAAGGATTAGTGGTATGTCCAACAAGAGAGTTGTGTTTACAAATCACGAAAGATTTAGAAAACTATTCAAAATACCTCGATTTAAGCGTGGTAGCTGTGTATGGTGGAGCTGATATCCGTCGTCAAATTACACAAATCAACAAAGGTGTATCAATTGTTGTTGCAACTCCAGGCCGTTTAGTAGATTTAATTAAACGTAGATCAATCTCATTAGCAGATGTGAAATACGTAGTATTAGATGAAGCGGATGAGATGTTGAACATGGGATTCAAAGAAGATTTGGACATGATTTTAGAATCTACTCCAGAACACCGTAACGTATGGTTGTTTTCTGCAACTATGCCGAAAGAGGTGGAAAGAATCGCAAAAACATACATGTCAAACCCATTTGAGGTTTCGATTGGACACAAAAATCAAAGTAACGAGAATATAGAGCACATCTATTATTCAGTGAAAGAAAGAGATCGTTATGCAGCGTTGAAACGTGTGATTGACTTTAATCCAGATATTTATGGTTTAATTTTCTGTCGTACACGTATGGAAACTGCTTCGGTAGCTGATAAACTTGGAAAAGAAGGATACAGCGCTGAACCGTTACATGGAGATTTATCTCAAGTTCAACGTGATAGAGTAATGGATCGTTTCCGTAAAAAAGAAATTCAAATCTTAGTTGCAACAGACGTAGCAGCACGTGGATTAGATATCGATAATATTACACACGTATTGAATTACAACCTACCGGATGATATTGAAAACTATACGCACCGTTCAGGACGTACAGCTCGTGCAGGTAAAAAAGGTCAATCTATTGTTTTAATTAACACAAGAGAAAACTACAAAATTCGTACGATTGAAAAACAAATTCGTGTTACATTCACAGCAGGTGTTCTTCCTAAACCAGAGGATATTTGTGCAATTCAGTTAACTAAATTAATTGATAGTGTAATTAAGACCGAAGTGAAAGAAGATGACATCGAAAAATTCATGCCTCAAATCATGGCTGGATTAGGAGAAATGTCAAAAGAGGAAATCGTTAAGAAATTTATATCTGTAGAATTCAACCGTTTCATCGATTACTATAGCAATGCAGGAGACTTAAACTCATCTGGAAGAGATTCAGATAGAGGCGAAAGAGGAGAGCGCGGCGAAAGAAGTGAACGTGGAAGAAGAGACAGAAGTTACGACGAAGGACGTGAGGATAGACCAAGAAGAGATCGTGGATCTGAAGAAGGAAAAACAAGATTCTTCGTTAGTGTTGGACAAAGAGATGGTTTAAACCCTGGTGGTTTATTGCGTTTAATTTGTGACTCTACAGGTTTAAAATCTGCAAACATTGGTAGAATTGATATCATGCCTGCATTCTCTTTCTTTGAAGCAGATCAAGCAGAAACAGATAACATTTTACGAAAAGTAAACGGATCTGAATACGAAGGTACAACAGTAAATATCGAAATCACTAAAAACAAAGGTGGCGGTGGTTCAGATAGAGGAGGACGCCCTTCAGGTGGTGGATTTGGTGGTGGAAACCGTCGTTCATCAGGAGGTAGCGGAGGCTTTAGAGGTGCATCTGACAGAGGAGGTTTTGATCGTGGATCTGAAAGAAGAAGTGGTGGAAGCGACAGAGGTGGTTTCAACCGTGGAGGAAGCGATAGAGACAGAGATAGAGGAGGAGACCGTAGAGGTGGATTCAGCAAATCGTTCAAAAGATAATATTAACCTTTAGGAATAGATAAAAAATAGAAGACAAGATTGTAAAGAAGTAATTCGATACAGTCTTGTTTTTCATCTTATACTCAAAGAACTAAATTAAATATGGAAATAAGGAATATAGCAATTATTGCTCACGTTGACCACGGTAAGACTACATTAGTAGACCGTATGATTGAAGCAGGAACAGATGCAAAAACGCATGAAAAACCGAAAGGTGAATTGTTCATGGATAACAACGATTTAGAGCGTGAAAGAGGAATTACGATCGTTTCTAAAAACGTATCAGTGCTTTACAAAGGAACAAAAATCAACATTATTGATACTCCAGGTCACGCCGATTTCGGTGGTGAGGTTGAACGTGTATTAAATATGGCTGACGGTGTTTGTTTATTAGTAGATGCATTTGAAGGTCCTATGCCTCAAACTCGTTTCGTTTTAGGAAAAGCGTTAGCATTAGGTTTAAAACCTTTATTAGTAATTAATAAAGTTGACAAAGAAAACTGTACTCCAGAAGAAGTTCACGAGAAAGTTTTCGATTTAATGTTCGAATTAGATGCAAATGATCACCAATTAGATTTCGCTACTATTTATGGTTCTGCGAAAAATGGATGGATGTCAGAAGATTGGAAACAACCAACAACTTCAATTTCTCCATTATTAGATAAAATTTTAGATTATTTTCCACCAAAGAAAATTCAAGAAGGAAATACACAGTTGTTAATTACTTCTTTAGATTTTTCTACTTTCGTAGGTAGAATAGCGATTGGACGTCTTCACAGAGGTACATTAAAAGAAAATCAACAAATCATTTTAGGAAAAAGAGACGGTTCACAAGAGAAACACAAAGTAAAAGAATTGTTTGTTTTTGAAGGAATCGAAAGAGTAAAAGTTGCTTCAGTTCAACCTGGTGATATCTGTGCGATTACTGGTATTGAAGGTTTCGAAATTGGTGATGTTATCTGTGATGCTGAAAATCCAGAACCTTTAGCATCTATATCAATTGATGAACCGACAATGAATATGTTATTCTCAATTAATGATTCTCCATTCTTTGGTAAAGAAGGTAAAAAAGTTACTTCTCGTCATATCCAAGAACGTTTAACAAAAGAGTTAGAGAAAAACTTAGCAATGCGTGTTACAAACACTGATAAAGCTGACAAATGGTTAGTTGCTGGACGTGGAGTATTGCATTTATCAGTTTTAATCGAAACAATGCGTCGTGAAGGTTATGAGTTACAAGTTGGTCAGCCACAGGTAATTATTAGAGAAATTGACGGAGTTAAATGTGAACCAATCGAAGAATTAACAATAGATTTACCTGAAGAATTTAGTGGTACAGCTATCGAAGCAGTTTCTACAAGAAAAGGTGAGATGACGAATATGGAACCGAAAGGGACACGTATGACGATTCAATTCCAAATTCCATCAAGAGGTATTATTGGTTTAAGAAACTATTTGTTAACACAAACAGCAGGTGAAGCAATTATGACACACCGATTCTTAGAATACCAACCATACAAAGGTGAAATTCCAGGACGTCAAAATGGTTCATTGATTTCAATGGAACAAGGTACATCAATTCCTTTCTCTATTAACAATTTACAAGAAAGAGGTAGATTCTTTGTTTCACCAAACGAAAACGTATACGAAGGTCAAGTAATTGGGGAAAACTCAAGAGCAGGTGATATGGTTGTAAACGTAACAAAAACAAAGAAAATGTCTAATATGCGTTCTTCGGGAGCAGATGATAAAGTGAAATTAATTCCACCTATCAAATTCAGTTTAGAGGAATGTTTAGAATACATACAAGGTGACGAGTACGTAGAAGTAACACCAGAAAACTTACGTATTCGTAAAATCTACTTAAAAGAAAGCGAAAGAAAAAGAGCGAAATAAACTTAATTTCTTTAAAATACAAACCCAAATTATTGAAAAATAGTTTGGGTTTTTTTGTTTTTAAAAAAAATTAGAGATGAATTATGAGAAAAAATTATAAACAACACACTCCACTAATTTTTGAAGATTTTTAATGTAAACAATTAAAAATGAGCTAAGTTTAATCATATAATATGTAAAGATGTTAATAAGTCTTAAAACACATTGAGTAAC
>CALPUT020000091.1 GCA_943326825.2 Chryseobacterium gleum
CTCTGGGATAGTGTATGATATTTATTCAGATGGTTCTTCTGTAAAACGAATGCAATAAAATACTATCTTAGGGATTAGAAAGCCTTTTCAGTTGGATTTGGCTTCTAATTTTGATTAAATCCATAAAAAGGAAGTAAATATCCATAAAATGGAATAATTGACATGTTTAAATTGTTAAATAATTGATAATCAAATATTAAATAATTAGGCTCAATTTTAGATATATTATTAATGAAAATTTTAAAACCTTTTTGCTATGAAACTGAAAACTACTACTCAGTTATTTGCTAATCTATCAAATGGAAATTCTTATTCATTAAATTTAGCATCTATTAATTTGTTTAAGATTTTAATCTTTTCATTATCTATATTAGTTAACGCAAAAACATCAGCCCAAACTACTATTTTTAGTGATAATTTTGGATCAAGTACAGGTGCTTCTTATGACATTACAGGAGCAATTGGCTCAAGTTCAAGTTGGAGTTTAACAAGTTCAGGTGTGGATTGGGGTGCAAAAATCGATGGCGGATTATTAACATTAACGAATGATGCCTCAGCTACTACTAATGCATCAACTGGTTGGATTTATGGTTATTCAGATTTTAACACACTATCTGGTTGGAACACAACACTATCAAGTAATACATCTATAATTTCATGGGAATTTAACATGCAACAGGCAAGAACCGACCCTGCTGGTTTCTCTTCAGGTAGTTATGGAGTTGCATTTATAATTTCATCAACAACAAGCACAAATGTTGCAACTACAGGAAGCGGATATGCTATCGTACTAGGTCAAAGTGGA
Organism: Chryseobacterium gleum; assembly: GCA_943326825.2. Classification (GTDB taxonomy): domain Bacteria; phylum Bacteroidota; class Bacteroidia; order Flavobacteriales_D; family Crocinitomicaceae; genus CAIUKX01. Next base: position 806 of record CALPUT020000091.1, read on the forward strand.
ACAACAGATGCAATTAGATTTTGTTCATTTAATAATGGTTTACAAGGAACATTAACTGATTTGATCACTAGTAATACAAGTGGTTTGACAGATTTTGGAGCCAACTATACAAGTGTTAAAGTTTCATATACACCTACTTCTAATAAATGGGAGTTTTTTTTACGAAATGACGGGGCATCTACATTTTCAGATCCTTCCAGTGGTACTCTAGTATCACAAGGAACAGTTGTGGATAATACTTATACATCTACTTCAGGAATGAGATACATTGGAGGTTATTGGCAAGGAGCTAATGCAGCTACTCAAACAGCTTTTTTTGATAATGTGAAAGTAACTTCTACACCTGCTTGTACTGCACCTACTGCTCAGCCCACGAATCTCGTTTTTTCTTCAATAACTACAACATCTTTGACTGGATCATTTTCTGCTGCAACAGGCTCAGGATCTAATTATTTGGTTGTAAGGACAACTACAAATTCAGCACCTACAAATCCATCAAATCTTTCTTTATATACCGCTGGTTCATCAGACCTAGGAGGATATATTGAGTATTCAGGATCAAATTTAACATGGAACTCCTCAGGTTTGACTTCAGGTACTACTTATTATTGGTGGGTTTTTTCTTATAATTACACAGCTGGAACTTGTGCCCCTAATTATTACACAACATCACCTTTAAACAGTCCTGCTACAACTACAACTTCAACTACTGGAAATTCTAGTATTACTGTTCCAACTTGTGTTTCTTACCTTACTGTACAGTGCTGGGGAGGTGGAGGAGCTGGAAGTGGAACTGGAGGTGGCTCTTCAGGGCTCTCAGGTGCCGGATGTTCGAGCTCAGGATATGGTAATGGTGGGGCTGGTGGTTCTTATTCGAATAAAACCATAAGCGTAACCTCAGGTTCTAGTTATAATTACACTGTTGGTGTAGGTGGTACTGCAGGTAGTAACGTAGCTCCAGGAGGTGCAGGAGGTGCAGGTGGTTCAACCTTTTTTGGAAATTCTTCTGCAGGAAACTCTACTGGATCTTCAGTAATAGCTGTTGGTGGTGTAGGTGGTGCAGCAGGTTCTTCTTCAACGACTTCTTTAGGTAGTACATCTGGATCCCTTGGAGATGTTATGTATAAGGGTGGTGATGGTGCAGCGAAGACAGGTTCGTCTGGTGGTGGTGGTGGTGCAGGATCTGGTTCGAGTGCCAACGGTGCATCTGCATCTTCAGGAACAGGAGGAACTGGAGCAAATGGAGGCGGAACTGGAGCTAATGCTGGTGCGACTAATGGAAGCGCAGGAACTCAACCTGGTGGTGGTGGTTCAGGAGGTACAAATTCAAGTGCCACGTGTAGAAGTGGAGGAGCAGGAGGAGCAGGTCAAATTAGTATAACTTACAATTATCCATCAATGTCTACATCAGCTTCTTTATCAGCTTTTACTTCATGTTCTGGAATTGTTTCAACTGCTCAAAGTTTTACAATCACAGGATCATACATTTCTTCTTCAGGGATTACTGTAACAGCTCCAACTGGATACGAAGTTTCAACAACAAGTAGTACTTCAGGGTTTGCTTCAAGTATAAATATTGCTGGGGCATCAAGTATTTCAGCTACTGTTTGGGTAAGACTTACTAGTTCAGCCTCAGGTTCACCAACAGGTAATTTGGTATGTTCTAACTCTTGTCTAAGTTCACAAAATATTGCTGTTAGCGGAACTGTATCTTCATGTTCTACTCCTACAGTAACTGTTTCAACAAATTCTCTGTCAGCTTTTTCATCGTGTGCAAATACTGCTTCATCGACAACAACTTTTACAGTTTCAGGCTCAAATCTTGGTTCGAATAATCTTGTAGTAACTGCTCCAACTGGTTTTGAGTTATTACAGTCAGGTGGAGCAAGTTATGCTTCAACATACACGTTAACTCCTTCATCTGGAACTGTAGGTTCAACAACTATGACGGTTAGAATGTCAGCTCAAGCGTCAAGTCCTACTTCAGCTAATATAACTTGTGCTTCATCAGGTGCAACAACTCAAAATGTTGCAGTTTCAGGAACTGTTAATCCTGTAATATCTGGAAATACGAGTGGTTCTGCAGTGTCTATCTGTTCTGGAGCTACAACAACACTCACAGGTGGTACTGTTTCAGGAGGTAATAGCAGTTATACCTATCTATGGGAGAGTAGCTCCAATAATAGCACATGGGCAAATGCAGCAGGAACATACACAGGTACAACTTATACTACTGCAGCCTTGAGCAGTGCAACTTATTTCAGAAGAACTGTTACCTCTGGTTCGTGTTCGGATGTTGCGGCTAGTATTTTGGTTTCTATAAATGCACTTCCAACTGCAGTAACAGTTTCAACTGCAGGAACATATTGTACATCAACAACTTTAACCGCTTCAGGTGGTTCAGGAGGAACTATTTACTGGCAAGGCACAACAAATGGTGGAACGAGTACTTCAGGAGTTTCAGGGGTAACATCACCTTCAATTACAAGTACAGGAACATACTATGCAAACGCACAGAGTTCGGCTGGCTGCTGGGGTACGCAAGGATCTGCTGCAGTAACAATTAATACTGCGGTCTTAATTTCAGCGCATCCTTCTTTATCAGCTCAATCACAATGTCAAAGTGGAACTGCTTTTACAGCATTAACTGTTACAGCTTCAGGTACATCGCTTACATATCAATGGCAACAAAGTACTGATGGTTCAACTGGATGGACAAGCGTTACGGCTGGAACAGGTGGGACGACTAATTCCTATACTCCTTCAAATGCTTCTGTTGGAACACTCTATTTTAGATGTGTAGTTTCAGGAGCAAGTCCATGTAGTTCAGCTAATAGTAATTCATCAGCTGCAATTACTGTTAATGCATCACCTACAATTTCAAGCCAACCAAGTAATAGTTCGATTTTGCAAGGAAATTCTACAACTTTTTCGGTTGGTACTTCTGCTAGTTCACCTACCTATCAATGGCAATACAGTGCTGATGGTTCAACAGGATGGGCTAGTGTTGCTAATGCTACACCTTCAGGTTTTACTTACTCTGGCTCAACCGGATTAACACTAACTGTGTCGACATCTTCATCAGCACCAGCTGTTGTAGACTACTATAGATGTGTAGTAACTTCAAATGGATGCTCAACAAATTCATCAAATGGAACTTTAACATTAACTGGGTATTGTACGCCTTCAAGTACTTCTTCTTCAACTTATATAAGTAATTTCTCTACTACATCAGGTTTGACAAATATTAGTAATCTTTCATCAGGATATTCTACTAGTGGGTATGGTAATTTTTCTTCAACAATATCTGCAAGTCAATATGCAAGTTCAGCGGTTAATTTTTCTTTAACTTTGGTAGGAGGAACAGCAGGTATTGGAATTTGGATAGATTGGAATGACAATGGCTTATTTACTGATTTAACAGAAAGTGTTTACAATTCTGCTGCTTATATGTCTACAGGTATAACTACTGGAAGCTTTACTGTTCCATCTGGTGCAGCAATAGGATCACATCGTATGAGAGTGATAGTGGATTATTCAGGTACAACTCCTACATCTTGCGTAGCGGCAACTAGTTCAAGGGGCGAGGCTGAAGATTATACATTTACAGTAGTAGCGCTTGCGCTTCCAACAATTACATCTTTCACACCATCAAGTGGTTGTGTTTCAACAGGAACAATTACTATTACAGGTACTAATTTTACAGGTACTCCAACTGTTAGTATAGGAGGTACAGCAGCTACTGGTGTGATAGTAAACAGTTCTACTTCGATCACAGCAACAGTTGGTAATGGAACTACTGGTACTGTTTCTGTTACAACTTTAGGGGGTACTGCAACAAGCTCCTCAACATATACAGTTAATCCACTTCCAACGTTGAGTTATTCTGGTTCACCTTATACATATTCTCAGAATACAGCAATCTCAACATTAACACCTACTTTAGGGAATTCACCGACTACCTTTAGTGTTAGTCCTGCATTGCCATCGGGTATATCTCTTAATACATCTACAGGTGTTATTTCGGGTACACCATCTTCACCTCAGGTAACAGCATCGTATACAATTACAGCAAGTAATTCTAATTGTAGCGGTACAACATCTATCTCAATTAATATTTTGCCTTCAAATGATCTTTGTGCTTCCTCTACTACATTAACAGTTGATGCTTCGGCTTCTACAGGTAGTTTAGAAAACTCTAATTTTACATCTCCGTTTACATCCTATAATGATGTGTGGTATCAATTTACACCTTCTTGTACATCAAATCATACAATAACATTAACTGGATTTACAAATGATAAAGATTTAGCAGTATTTAGTGCATGTGGTACAACTACAACATTGAATTCATCTACTGGTACTTCTACAACTGAATCTATAACTCAGTCATTTACTAGTTCAACTACATATTATATCAGAGTTTATGATTATAGCGGAACTGGCGGTTCATTCACAATTAGTGTAACAGGAGATGGTTCTACTGCACCAACCGTAACAAATCCTTCAACAGGTTCTCAAAACGTATGTTTGAATGGTGGAACATTTGCACAACTTTCTGTAACAGGTTCTGGCATAGGGATTAGTTATCAATGGCAAGAGAGTGCAAATGGAGCTTCAGGTTGGGCAAATGTTTCGTCATCAGGAACAAGTTCTACTTATACACCTTCTAATTCAGTCGTAGGAACAAAGTACTTTAGATGTATCGTAACAAATTGTGCTGGATCTGCAACTAGTAATGCATCTGGTTCAATGATAGTTAGTAGTACACCTTCAGCGTACTACTCTGCATCAACAGGAAATTTAAATAGTTTGAGCTCATGGGGTTCAAATACAGATGGTACAGGTTGTAGTCCAGTAAATTTTACAACAGCAAGTATTACTTACTACATCACTAACAGAACAACAGCAACAATTGGAGCGGCATGGACGGTTTCAGGTGCTAGTTCTAAAGTAGTATTAGGTCAAGCTTCTGCAGCAGCTGTAACATTTACGATACCAAACAATTATGCTTTTACAGGAACAATTGATATTGCTGCGGCATCTTCAGGTAGTAATACATTGGTCATTAATAATACGTCAATCCCAACCTTTGGAACATTGAATGCTGCGAGTACAGTTAAATACAATGCAGCAAATTCACAAACCATTTCAGTAGCAACTTATGGTAATTTAGAGACAGGAGTTGAATCGGGCACTTCAAATTACACTAAAACAGTAGCGGGTATTCTTGATATTAATGGAAACCTTACTATCGGTGATTACACAATACTAAATTTGAGTACTTATTCTCATACATTGGCTGGTCATATGATCAAAGCTTCTAGTAATTCAACTTTTACAGCTACTGCTGGTACAATTACTTTCGATGGAACGAGTATTCAACACATCAATGTTGTAGATCCAACAACTTCAACGATAACACCATGTGATGCAGATATTTCTTTCGGTAACATTATTATAAATGGCTCAAATGTTTGTTTATGGTACAATAAAACGACTGATAAGAAAATCAATATAGTAGACTTTACGGTGAATAATGGTAAGTCTGTTAAATTTTATTCTGGACCCGCAGTGCCTTAATTAATAACTACTAAAAATAGAAATCATGAAAACGATATATACTTTTTTATTGTTCTGCCTTGTTACTTTTACAAGTAGTAAATTACTTTCGCAAGTGTCATTTTATACTCAAAATTTTGATGCTAGTAATGACTGGACTATCTCACCTTCATATTCTTCTCCAACTAATAATAATAATTATTTTGTTTGGTCATCATCAGGAGGAAATGCAAATTCTGGTTCAGGAGCTTTGCAGGTTTGGGCTAGAATTTCATCAGCATGGGATGCTAATTATTCAAACAATTCAACAAGTGGATACTCTGTTACTGCAACTAAAGTATTTGATTTATCTTCAATTACATCTGGATCTTCAATTAGTTTTAAATATTATGTGATGTGTAACGGTGAGTCAGGGTATGATGATTTAATCGTAACAGTAAATGGAACAACATATGATGGCCCTCTAACTGGTATTACTACATTTACTCAAAGAACAATAGATCTTTCAAGTTTTGCAGGAAATAGTTCTGTAACAATAGCTTTTAAATGGAGGAATGATGGCGGTACTAAAAATCAACCAGGAGCAAGAGTTGACGATATTTCAATAACTTATACTGGTCCTCCAACAGTAACTACAACAACTGCATCATCCATTACTTCAACAACAGCTTCTGCAGGTGGTAATGTAACTTCTGCTGGTTCTACAATCGTTTCAGCTAGAGGAGTATGTTATGGAACATCTGCGGCTCCAACGATATCTGGTTCAAAAACTACAGATGGCACAGGTACAGGCTCATTTACAAGTTCTTTAACAGGTTTATCTGCTCAAACCTTGTATTATTATAGAGCATATGCTACTAACACTTCAGGAACCAGTTACGGAACAGAATATAGTTTTTACACTTTAGCAACAGAACCAACAGCTCACAGTGCATCATTTACAGCCACAGCAGCAGGTCCAAACCAAATTAATTTGAGTTTTTCAGCAGCTTCTGGTTATGGAGCCGATGGTTATTTAATTTTGGGCTATGCAGGTTCAAGTGCACCATCAAGTTCGGGCGTAGTTGATGGAGTTGCTTATGGGTCTTTTTCATTAACATCTCCTGTTACCGTTATAACTCAAATTACCAGTTCAAGTGCTACAAGTTACAGTCATACATCTGTTGTTTCTAATACACAGTATTACTACATTATTGTCCCTTACAACTGGGATTTAACGAATACTAGTACATATAATTATTTAACTGCTGCAACGATACCTTCTGCTACAGCTACAACACCTGCTGGCCCATCTGCTGAAGGGATGTATATCTCAGGGAATGTTGTGAATAATGGAACAATCATAAGTACGAATGATGAGAATTACATGCGTATGACGGGTACAGGTAAAACACTTTATGGAACAGGTACTTTTACAGATACAAAATACTTTGTTGATGGAACAATCACATTTTCTGGAACATTTGCTGGTGGTGCTATGTCAGAAACATTTGTGAATACTTCTAAATCATTAGATGTTGCAACAACTACAACCTTTAAAAATGGTTTGTTAACCAATTACGGAACTGTTTCTTTAACTGGAACAGGTACTTGGGAAAACACGGGTAATTACTTGAATTATTCAACTGTAACTGCTGCGAGTGGTTCAACTACAGTGTTCAATGGTTCTTCTACTCAAACAATCAATGGTACAGCAAATACCACTTTTGGTAATGTTACGATGAACAACTCAGCTGGTTTAACGGTATCTAAAGGCTTTACAGTAAATACAGTTTTAACTTTTACATCTGGAAATATTACAGCAGCTTCTTCTTCAGAAGCAGTTACATTTGAAACTTCAGCTACAGCTTCAGGAGCTGCAGATACAAGATGTATTGTAGGGTATTGTAAGAAAAATACGAACACAGCAACTAAATTTACCTTCCCAATTGGTACATCAACGTTATATCGTTCAGCTGCAATTACTCCATCAGGGACATCTGCAACTACATGGACAGCGAAATACTTTGGTGCAGGATATGGAACGTATACTGTAACAGGAAGCTCAATTTATCAGCCAAGTAAACAAGAATACTGGACTATTGATCGTTCTGGAGTATCTGCTTCAAATGCTACAATAGAGTTGTCATGGGGTTCTAACAGTCATGTTTATTCTCCTAATTCAACTGATTTAATTGTAGCACATTTCACAGGTACAGCTTGGGAAAATGCAGGAGGAAACAACATAACTGGATCTTCATCTGGAGTAGTTTCTTCAACTGCGGCTTGGGCATCTTACAGTCCATTTACAATTGGTTCTAAGCAGTTTGCTATTACGTTGCCAATCACATTGGTTTCTTTCGATGCAAAACCATATCAAAAAGATGTGAAAGTTTCATGGCAAACAGCATCAGAAGTTGAGAATGATTATTTCA
>CALPUT020000092.1 GCA_943326825.2 Chryseobacterium gleum
GGTGCAGGAAAATCAACTTTCTTAAAAATTCTTACAGGAGATCAAGATCCAACAAAGGGTAGAGTAGAGTTAGAGCCAGGAAAACGTATGGCTGTATTGAATCAAAATCACTTTGAATTTGATCAAGTTCCAGTTTTACAAACAGTGATTATGGGGCATAAACGCCTTTTTGAAATCATGACTGAAAAAGATGCTTTGTATGCGAAAGCGGATTTTACAGATGAAGATGGAATGAGAGCTTCTGAATTAGAAGGCGAATTTGCAGACATCGAAGGGTGGAATGCTGAGACAGATGCAGCTTCATTATTGAGTAACCTTGGAATTGAAGAGTCTTTACATTACTCTTTAATGGAAGAATTAACAAACTCTATGAAAGTTCGAGTTTTGTTAGCACAAGCATTATTTGGTAATCCAGATGTTTTGATTTTGGATGAGCCTACCAACGATTTAGATTTGAAAACAATAACTTGGTTGGAAGATTTCTTATTAGATTTTAAGAATACTGTGATTGTTGTATCGCATGACCGTCACTTCTTAGATACAGTATGTACGCACGTTTGTGATATTGATTACTCTAAAATTAATTTATTCACTGGAAATTATTCGTTCTGGTACCAATCTTCTCAATTAGCTTCTCGTCAAAAAGCAGATAAAAACAAAAAAGCAGAAGAGAAAAAGAAAGAGTTACAAGACTTTATTTCTCGTTTTTCTGCAAATGCTTCGAAATCGAAACAAGCTACAAGTAGACGTAAAATGTTGGATAAATTGGATTTAGATGAAATTCAACCATCAAGCAGACGTTACCCAGGAATTACTTTCCACCAAGAGAGAGATGCTGGAAATCAAATTTTATTTGCAGATAATTTAAGTAAAACATACGAAGGCGTTACATTGTTCAAAGATTTAACGTTTACAATGAACCAAGGAGATAAAATTGCAATTATTTCTAAAAATTCATTAGCTGTTACAACTTTCTTTGAGATTTTGAATGGTAACCAACAACCTGATACAGGTGAGTTTACTTACGGAACAACAATTACAACAGCTTACTTACCAAATGATAATCATGCTTATTTTGAGGATGATCTTCCATTAATTCACTGGTTGAGACAATATGCTCAAACAGATGAAGAGCGTGAAGAAGTAAACTTAAGAGGTTTCTTAGGACGTATGTTGTTCTCTGGTGAAGAAGCATTGAAAAGTGCAAAAGTTCTTTCAGGAGGAGAAAAAGTTCGTTGTATGTTATCAAAAGTGATGTTTGCGAAAGCGAATTTAATCATGATGGATGAGCCAACGAATCACTTAGATTTGGAATCTATTACAGCATTAAATAACGGAATGGTTGATTTTGGAGGTCAGTTGATCTTTACATCTCATGATCATGAGTTAGTGAATACAGTAGCTAACAGAATCATCGAAATCACTCCAACAGGTATTATCGATAAAATGATGCCTTATGATGCGTATTTAGCAGATGCTAAAATTTCTCAAATGCAAGTGGAGATGTACGCTTAATTTGTGATAAGAATATATAGTGAGAAGCTGTCTGTTTGTAATTGCCCCAAAAAGTTAGACGCTTATTGGGGCATTTTTTATGGATAGAAAGGCAAGGTGTAATTATACATTTAAGATAGAACATATATTATTGAATCTTTTACAACCAAAATAATCAGAAAATGAAAAAAACAATACTAATCTATTTTTTATTTAAAATAGGCTTGACTTTTGGACAATCAAAAAAAGAGCAGATTGAAATGTTGAAAATGAGAACAGACAGTATAGCTAATGTTCTAGATAATGAACGTGAAATGAATGTTAGAGAAGTTCAGGAACATATTTATATAAATGGGTTGGCGCAAAACAAAATTGATTCATTACTAATTGAATTGAAGAAGATTAACAATGTTTATGATAAAATACTGTCAGAAAATACTAGTTTGAAAAATGATTTAAATCTGAATTTAAATGAGATTAGCAAATTAAAAACTCAACTGATAAATAAAACAGATAGCCTTATAATTATATCTAATGAATTAAAGTATATTAAGACAAAAGTACAAACCGCCAACTTCAATATTGCTGAAAATAATTTTGACAACTTATTTACAAAATTTATAAACCAAAAAAAAAACACAATAGAATATAACAATTGGATAGAAAAAATAGTGCTTAAGGATGTAGACGGAGATTCTTCATATTTTACAAAAAAATGTTTGGCTTTTATAAATGATGTAATTGATAATAATTGGGGATATGATGGTAGTATTGATGATAAAACTTTGAAAAAAAAATGGGAAAACCTATATGACTTAAAATATTCAAATTTTGGTCACTTATTCGAAACTGGAAATGGAGGATGGGGTACAAAAAAACTTACAAAAATTGAATATTTAGGTGAATTGAATAATGGTGATTGGTTTAAGTTAACAATCAAAGGTGGTAATGGAGCAAATGATTTCTCAACTACGCTTGTAAGAATAATTAAAGTTGTTAAAAAAGGAGACACTTTTTACATAGATAATTTCTTAGGTCTATCAGAAAATTAAGTTGTCTCTTAATAGCAATAAAGTATTTGTAAATTTTATTGCCTATTTTATAAATTAAGCGTTCAGCATAAAATAAAAGCAAATAAAATACAAAATAAGGTAGGGTTATATTAATATTTATTTTAATCTAAAATCAAATCACAACTTTTCTTAAAATATAAGAATGAATATTAACTTATAATAATAGCCTTGATTTTTTAAACCAAGTTGTTTGAATTGAGAAGTCCTTACCGCAATAAACATTTAATGATTCTCAAATTTTAAAATAATGATAACTAAAACTATGCTCTTCATTGCGCTATTTTTGATCAACAATATTAAGTTCCATAGCTTTATTAAAGGTGAATATACTAACAGCAGTTTAGATTCTGATTCAATAGTATTTAATTGGATAACCCCTTTTAAAGGATTGAATTATACAGAATTTAGTAGCCCAAAGCAATCAATTCAAGGCGATAATAAAATTAAAATTGTTCAAATCGACCCAGTTTTTTTTGAATTTCATTTAATCTCAGCAACAGAAAAAAATGAATTGGAGAATGTTGACTATTGGATAGAAAATCAAGATTTTAATTTGATTTTCAACGCTGGAATGTATAAGCTAAAAGATGAGCATATTCACCGATTTTATATGCGTAACTTTGAACATTATAATAATCCTAAACTTACTTACAACGTAAATAGCATTATTGCATTCAACCCTAAATATTCGGATTTACCCTCTTTTACAATTTTTGACTTACAATACGATGATTGGTCACTAGTTGAAAGTAATTATAACACAATTGTTCAAGGTATAAGAATGCTTGATTGCAATGGTGATCCTGTATATTGGAAATCAGATAATCAGCAATGCAGCATGCTAGTTGCAGCTATGGATAAAATTGGAAATTTCTATTTAATTTTTTCTCGTTCTCCATTTTCGCAAAATACAATGATTGACATTCTGAAACTAATTCCAATTGATTTAATAAATGCAGTTTATATTGAAGGTGGATCAAGGGCTAATTTTTATTTAAATGTTTCTGATTTCAAAATAAAGGAAGTGGGTAGTTATGTGTCAAATTATAACGAAAATGACCTCAATAAAATTTTTTACCCTTTTCCCAATTTCATTGGTCTTAAGATAAAAGATTGATTATTTGACGGAATAATAGTAACTTTAGTATTGTTAAGAAATATATCAATAAAATGAATAATATTTACAAACTATTAATAAATAGGATACTGATTTTATACTTTATGTTTTTTTTGAATTCATTGGTTATAGGACAGGAGAAAAAAATTGATAGGGCAATAGATGCTCTTGAAAAAGGGAAATTCTTGGAATGTCAAAATTTAGTTAATGAATTTAAAAGCGAAAATATAAATTCGCCTTTATGCAAATATGTAGAATATCGTCTTTATTCAACTACTAATTCACCTTATTTCAATCTTGAGACCAGTTATGAAAATTTACTCTTTATTAAAGACTGGTTTTCAAAAAATACTCCTGAAAAAAAATGGTGTAAGAAATTTGATCTCTGTTCGGAAAAAATTAATTCTCAATTGGATAGTATTGCATTTATGGCGTTAAAAGAATTAGAAAAGAACAAAAGCGATCTAGCGTATGAGTCATATTTCAAAATATATAATAAATCAACTATCAGTTTAAGAGCATGGATATCATTTTACGATTGGAAGTTTCAATTGGCATTTGATTCAAATTCACAAAATAAACTTGAGGACTTTATTTCAAAATATCCAAATGCGCACAATGTTGAAAAAGCGAAAGTTCGAATTGAGGAACTCTATTACCAAGATTGTCTTTTGAAGAAGAATACAGCTTCATATGAAATGTTTCTCAAAAAGTATCCAAAATCATCCAAAGTTCCAGAAATCAATGAAGCATTGATTAACCTTGAATTTGAAAATTGTAAAACATCATACGATGCTGTATGTTTAGAGAAATTCTTAATTAAATATCCGAATAATAAGTTTAATCTAGAAGCTAAGAAAAAAATAGAGTTGATTTATTTTGAAAATGCAAAAAAATCAGCATCCCAAGAGCAGTTAGAACTTTTCCTAACCAAATATCCAAATTCGATTTACTTAAACGAAGTTAGAAAGGAGCTAGAAGAATTAAAGAATAGTGTAGTGCTTACATCGATCGGAACAGGAGGCACAAATGAAATTGCAGAACAAAATGCTTTAAAAAGTGCCATGGATCGCGTTTTTAGTTCTTTTATTTCATCTAATGATAAACACTCACAAGGAACAGAATTCTCCGAACAATTGATTGCAGCGACATCAGGATATATTAAATCCTCTCAGGTTTTAAATGAAATAGAACTAGCAAATGGTGAATTTGCTTCAATAGTTAAAGTAGTTATTCAGAGAGAGAATTTGCGAAAGTTTGTTGTTTCGAAAGGTATTGAAGTTGAATTTAATGGCGGTAATTTCGCTGAAAAAATAAAACTTCAACAAATGAATGAATTAGCTGAATTTGACGCCTTATATAGTCTGTTTTCTGTAATTTTTGAGAAGATGCAAACAGCCTTTGATTATGAGGTAAAAACTTCGGATCCCATTTCAATAAACGATGGAAGTCAGCAGTGGGTAGTAAATGTTAATGTTGATGTAATTGGAAATAAAATATTGGATGATTGCTTCAACACGTTAATAATAGGATTGGATGGTATTTCAATGTCAGAAGAGGAGTTGACATCTTATGTAAAAGTAAATAAACCAACATATTCAATAACTTTTGATATGACCGAAAGATTGATGCGTGAAGGAAAATGGAAACCTCAATATGAAGAATGGAATGGAGACAGATATTTTACAGAAAAGAAATTGAAAAAATTCTTTTTCCGCAAAAAGGAATCATACAACATTTTAGAATCGCTTATAGGTCAATTCGATTTCTATTTGAGAAATTTTGAAGTTGAAAACAACTTGTTGACTCGAAGTCATGTTGGGAATTCCATTAAACCATTGGAGTTGATTGTTGAAAATTTTATCCGGCATGCTTATGGAAGAGGAGATAATGATTTACAATCATTTATAGTTTTCCCTTGTTCTAAAGACACAATAACCACCTTCAATTATCAAGATTTTTTTACTCTTGAACAATTATCAAAATTAGATAATTACAAAGTAAAGTCCTGCGGTGTTTCTGTTAAAATTAAACATGGCGGTTATGTAATTTTCGAGGAAAATGGTGTTGGTTTGGTACTTTCAATTGCAGACTATCCTATTTCGACAAAACAATTTTTTCAGGATACACAAAATCAAGATAGACTTCAGTTAACAAACCAGTATAATAAATTCCAAAATTCAATATCTTCTATAGAATTAGGAGGAGTTACAAATTGGCGTATACCATCGGAAACAGAGTTTAGAATTGCACATCAATTTCTAGTAAGTAGGTATTCACCAAAATGTGGTTATGGTTTGTCAAAAGATGAAAATAAACGTTATTCTGAAGACGAAACCGAAATTAAGACTGTGAACGTTTGCTACGAAACACCTATAATTTACAAAAACGATTTTGGGGGAATGTTAACATCAGTTAAGGACCACTCGGATAAAAAATTATTAAGGCATGGAGCAAGTTACCTGAAAAGCAAATATTTAACTTCTAGTTTTTTGTGCGAGATAGAAAATAATTCTTACGGTTTCCCTTATAAAATACCATTCAATTATAAATCAACTACTGTTTCTGCGGATAGTTGCTTGAAATTATTTTCTATAAATTTCGACATAAACCAACTGTACAATGATGACAATTCAAAAAGTGATCCCAACTATTTATTTAGTAGTTCTCAATTTGATTTTTTTAAAGAGGTTACTTCCATGTTAGAGATTCCTATAAGATTAGTCCATTCTTTTGATGAAAATTTACAATCACAGGAAAGTATTAATTCACAGAATCAAAGGACAACGCAAATTGGATATCAAGTATGGATGAAAAATAATCTGAATGTTGAAATGTTCAGGAATGGAGATCTTATACAACAAGTTAGGAATACTGAGGAATGGAAAGAAGCTTTTGAAAGCAAACAGCCGGCTTGGTGTTATAACAACTTTAATCCTTCTTCAGGTCTAACTTTTGGTAAGTTATACAATTGGTATGCTTTGAATGATCCTAGAGGTATAGCACCTTATGGATGGAAGGTTCCAAGTTCAATTGACTTTAGAATTTTAGCTTTAGAAATTGGGCTTAATAGTGAAAATTTTAAAAGTATAAAAGGTTGGAAACAGAATGGTAACAATCTTTCTGGATTTAATATCTTTCCCAGCGGATGTTATAGCAATGCAGATTCTCAAGAAGGAACACCATTTAGTGGAAAATATTCAACTCAAAATGCCTCACTTTGGTGGACGAATGATGGATATTGCATCATTTTTAATAATGATGGTCAATTTATATTTAGTAATATTAAACACTTTAACCATCTCAAAAATGATGGTTACTCAGTGCGATGTGTTCAGGAGTAATTGTTAATATATTTTCAACTATCAGTTTACAATACAAAAAAGCACTGAACTTCGTTATTAACTTGATTAATAATTCAATATATAATTTTACTTAAATTTCTATTAAAAGAACGTTCTTTTGTTATTTGCTTTTTTTAAAGTGAGGTGCTTAACAAAAGTTCGCTTTACTATTAATGAATTAAGTGTTAAAATTCTCTATTACACATATTAGCAAAACATTAAAGAATTCAACGAAAAAAAAATGATTTAATAAACATTGATAAATTACTATTATTAATTCTAAAAAAGTTTATAAAACGAAACTTAATCATCATTCTTTCGTTTTAATTTCTAGAGATTAAAAATAAAAAGCTAATTTTTTTCAAAATGCCTAATAAAATCAGTAGATTATACAAAAAGAAATGGTTTAGAATTCCATACTTAACTTTCCTTTACATTTTTGCATTATACGGTTTTTTCCTAGTTGGAACTTATTTTGCGATGAAATTTGAATGGACAAAAGATTCAGGAAAAGTCGATGTGAATAATCGTTACTTTCAATCGATGAGTGACAAGTACAATCAATCATTTAAGGTAGATAGTGTTTCAGTTGCAAAAAATCGATTAGAAGTATTGAATCGTATTATAATTTTGAACGAATTTTACCCGCTAAATGCACAACATATATTAACAGCTTATCAAGATACCAAAGATGAGAAATTGGTTCTTCAAATGCTTGATGCAATTGATATTCGTTTGCTGAAAAACAAGTCTTATCAAGATGAAATGCGTGCTTTTAGATCACGCAAAAAAGATGAGAAAGTTACAGGTTTAAGTGTTTATGAATGGATGAACATCGCCGAATGGAAGTGTTTTAAAGAAGCTGTTGCGAAAGATAAAAAATACATTGATTCTGCAGCTCAAGTTACAGGTGTTGAACCTCGATATATAGTTGCCTGCCTGGTTGGAGAACAAGTACGTCTCTTTAATTCAAGAAGAGAGAAATACAAAGATTTTATTGCTCCACTGAAAACTTTGGCACTTGAAAACAATATGTCTTATGGTGTAACTGGTATTAAAGAATTTACAGCTAAAAGAATAGAAACCTATTTAAAAGATTCAACAAGTAAGTATTATTTAGGTCATCAATACGCACATTTATTAGATTATGATACTGTTAAAAATTATTCGAATGGTATTAATGATACAATGAGTACTTGTATTCAGCGATTGGTTCAGTACACGAATCATTATTATTCTTATTTATATGCTGCTGTATTTATTAAACAAATAAGAACTCAGTGGCAAAAAGCAGGTTATCCAATAGATCATCGTCCTGAAATTTTTGCATCTTTGTTCAATTTAGGTTACGCTAAATCAGTCCCTAAAAAACAACCAGAAGTTGGAGGGTCGGTCTTTAAAATTAGGGAACAAGAATACACATTTGGAGCAGTAGCTTATGAATTTTATTTTTCAGGAGAATTAGTAGATTTGTTTCCTTATAAACGGAAGCATTTTGATTGGAATGAGAACTAGTTCTTTATTTTCTCTAATAATTCAAAGGTTAATTCATCGATTAGTTTTGAATTTGGATATAAAAATGAGATATTAGAAAGTATTATAACTCCTTTTTTTGAAAGTTTGTCAAAAGCAATTGAGGA
>CALPUT020000093.1 GCA_943326825.2 Chryseobacterium gleum
AATTACATCAATTTTAATTTCACACCTTTGTTAACTATATTCAATTTCAAAGAGAATCGAATATTTGAAGAATAATTTTTGAATAATGTTGATTCATTTTGACTTTGGTATAGCGGAAAATAAACGCCAAATACTTTACTGATTCTGAAACCTACACCTGTATTGAAAACACCGTATACCACTCCATTTACATTAAAAGCTCCAGCATCAGCAAAAACCCCTAAACCTTTGATTTTGATTGGCAAGTCTAAATATACATTTCCTGAAGTTAACCAGTTATTTGTAGTTCCATACCACGAATTACTTTTGAAACCTCCCAAATTCTCCATTCGTTGACTCCCCCATAATCCTGTTGTTTCATTTCTTCCCATAAAATATTCTTCGTAGAATACATCTTGAAATCCTGATGTTCCTGACAATGAATAACTATATCTGTATGGTAAACCATAAGTGTCCGCTTTGTAATTGTAAATTTTACCAAAGAATGCTCTAAATTCAATCCATCTCATCATCTTGTTTTTCATGTAACGGTAGCTATAACTTCCCTCAACAGAAGCTCTTGAAACGTTATTTTTTGATTCAATTTCTTGTAAGAAATCATTTCTTAAATTGAATTTAAATTCATGATCCGGTTTTGAATACGTCAAACCATACTTGATAAATCCACCAGCATCAGAAGTTGAAATACCACTGTTTAAATGCTGTGTATAGGAACCTTGAACCAATACATTTTGAGAAAAAGGAGTTGCTTTTTTTCTATTTCCAATTTTTATATTCAAGTATGGTGAGATATTTACAAAACTTGCATTCTTTCCTTCTCCAAATGATTTTAAAGATATTCCTAAACGTGCAATCTTAATAGCTGATTTCGGTAAAAATGAATAACTCAATTCAGAAATTCCTGAAAGATTTTGTCTACCTGTAGAATACATTGGTGCTAATAAATATTGGAATTTTTTAAATGGAATTCCGTTATTATGAAATACAAGTCCAACCATAAATTGATCGTAAGTATTTCCTCCAATCATTGGCGTCCAGAATACATTTGTTTTAGAAGTTGTTTGATCTCCTACTAAAAACTCGAATTTCAACGGTTCAAATTTGTTAAATACTTGACTTTTTTTCCATGTATTATTCGTTCTTGAAATTTCTGGTATATTTTTATCTGAATCAATTCTTACTTCATCAATTGAAGTTGATTTGAAATGAACGGTTCTATAATTTTCTCCTGGTTCAGCGTACGTTTTTTCTACTAATACTCCTTTTTCATAAGCAGAAACTTCAATTGGTCCATTTACTTGACCTTTGTTTTTCACTTTTACATCTGTTCCGTTTTCGACTTTCTTCACATTCACAATTTTGTAATCAATGTGATTCGTCGTTTGAATTAAATCATTGAACAACCATGATAAATCTTTTCCTGAAGTTTTCTCAAAAGATGCTCTCATGTCTTCTGGTTGCGGATGTTTAAATTTCCATTCTTCGAAATAAGCATGCTGACATTTACCAAACATTTCTTCACCTAAATAATCTTTCAGGTAAAACATTACCAATCCAGTTTTCATGTACATGATTGAACCATAGTTTGCTCCTGTAAAATCTGCTGAGTGCGTTTCAATTGGTTGATCTTCTCCCATTACTGCGGTAAAGCGGTATGATATATCACTTAAATCATGATGATCTAAATTATCTAAATGAAATTTTCCATTCAAAATCATGTCAGAAAAACGCGTATTCTCAGGATATTTCGTTTGAATGTATCTCACTTCATTCAAGGTATTCATTCCTTCATCCATCCAACCGTGCACACGTTCGTTTGAACCTAAAATTCCATAAAACCAGTTATGACCAACTTCGTGAACAATCACTACTTCTAATTCTTCTTTATTACCAGTATTTCCAATCACTGTTATTGTTGGATATTCCATTCCTCCTCCAGCGCTAATCGTTCCATCAACAGCCGTTACATTATTGTAAGGATAATCTCCATTCCACAATGAATAATAATATGTTCCATCATTGATGTATTCAATTGCATTTTTCCAAACATCTGCATTTCTAGTTGTAAACATTGCCCAAGAAGTCACTTTTCTTTTTGAAGTAGGCAATTCAACTTCTCCTTTTAACACTTCATATCTTTTATCTGCAAACCAAGCGAAATCGTGTACTTTTGATTGTGTGTAACGAACTGTTTTATATTCGGTTGATGAAACTGGAAAATTCATATTTTCTTTTCGTCCTTCATTTAATTCTCCATTTTCAAATTTCAATCGTGTTTTTAAAGCCAAATCAGTTAAGAACTCAATTTCTGAAGGTGTTTGGCAATCTCCTGTCGCTCCTAAAACATAATTTTTCGGCAACGTAATACTCACATCAAACGATCCAAATTCTGAATAGAATTCTCCTTGATTCAAATATGGAATTGGATTCCAACCATTTTTATCATAAACAGCTGGTTTAGGATACCATTGTGTAATTTGGTATGATTGACCAACATGTCCTAAACGAGAAATTTCACCAGAAGGAATCTTAACTTTAAAAGGTGTTGAAACAGTTAAACGTTGACCTGGTAATAAAGGTATTTTCAAAATCAATTTACAAATATCTATGTTTTTAGGATCTAATTCCCATTTAACAGCCTCACCATTGATTTTAAAATCTAAACCTGAAATATTTCCTTTCAAACTATCATCGCCATATTTCAGCAACATTTCACCTGAATTCCATTGTTGTTTTCCTAAAGCCGTTTTCTCATTTTGATAAGCATTTGGCCATAAATGTATGAACAAGAAATCCAATTGATTTGGCGAATTATTGATGTATTCAAATTCTTCAAAAGCAGTTAATTCATGTTTTGAATCATCTAATTTTACATCTATTTTATAATTCACTTCTTGTTGCCAGTAACTTTGGGATGATGCAGAAAAAGCAATAAATGCAATTAGCGTTAAAAAGATTAGATTCTTCATAAATTTATGTTTGACATTTTGAGGTGCAAATATGCAAAAAAGTTACAACCTGATGAGTTTTATCTACACAACAGGCTATAACTTATAATTGAATGGTTTATATTAATGTTTTGCGTCTTCCGCTTCTTTTGGATCTTCCGGAATGATTTTAACCGGATTTTTAACTTTTTGAAGATTATCTAAATAGTCTTCTAACTGAGAGATTGATAATTGCTTAGCAATAATTTTTTTGTCTTTATCTAATACAAAAACTCTTGGTGTTGTTACAACATCATAATAATCATCGTACTTAATGGATTCAACGGTTGTATATTTAGGTATAATTTCATTGGCATTTTTACCAGCAATTCTAATGATTGGTTCTGTCAAAGCAACATTTGTAAATGTTATATGATTTTCTCTAATAAACTTCTTCCATAAAGGATAATCTTCACCTACAGCCGCTGTAACAGCAAAAACTTCAACATTTCTTGCTTTAAGTTTTTGTTCATATAACTTTTGAAGTTTAGGTGTTGTTACTTTACAATGACCACAATTTGGCGACCAGAAATACAATACTGTATAATCACTTTTTAAGCTGTAAAAATCTTTCCAAACTTTTTCAGTAGTATCCAACAAAGAAATATTGGCTGGTTTTGAACCAATCACAAGATTTTTTTGAACATTTACTTTTCCACAGAAATCATCAATTTTATCTTGTTTCAACCAAAATGCAGCATTTTTACCGTCACTTGTTTTAGCACAAATATATTTCTCTCCTAACTTGATCCAAACCTTGTCTATTCCCATGATTTTATTTTTCTCAAAACTTGTCATCAAAGAAGTCACAGTTAATTCATATACACTCGATTTTGGATTTAATTTATCAATCAATTCATATGCATATTTCAAAATTGTATCTGGTTGTTGAAGCAACATTGTCATACCAAAATATGTCTCTAATCTATTATGATACAATGGTATTGTTGTAATTCGATCATCTTCCAAATTAAAATTATCGAAAAAATGTGCTCTATAATAGCGATATTGAAAAGTTGAGTCAGTAATTTTTCCATTTTGATCTTTCGGAGCATCTGGAATTTTAACATCTATTGACATATTCACAATTAAAGCAACTATTGAATTTGGATATTTAGCAATTAAATCTTTCTGATAAATCAACACCTCATCTGAAATTATTTGTGCTTTTTTTGTCAATTCTTTGTACTTATCGCTTTCGACATCCGTTATTTTCTTTTGTTCTTCAGAAATTGATGTAGATTCTTTTCTTTTAGCAGTTAAATAAACCATGTAATCAATGAACAACTGATTTTCAGCTGACTTTTTAACTTTCATGTTTGTAAAATACTCTGGTCCAAAAGTTTCTATATCCACTTCTTCATTGTTATAAACAAACTCAAAATATTTTTGACCTGGCAATAAAACAGCGAATAAACCTGGTTTTTGTTTTTTACCATCAAATATAACAATACCACCTTTAATGTTTGCCGTATCAGCGTAATACAGTTTATTCCCGGTATATTTCACTAGATGAATTACTGTGTCTTTTTGTCCAACAATATTGAATTTTATTTTTTGTCCAAATGTCGATCCTATTAATAATAAAGCAGCTAGTAATACTATATTTTTCATTTAATTCTATTTTTAATTTATTATTTCCCTATAAAAACCTGTCAAAATAAATTAATGACAGCTTCAATATTATTGTTTCATCTGCTCATCTTCTTCCGGATCAGGAGGGAATAATTTCGGAGCATTTTTGACTTTTTGCATTGTATCAAGGAAATCTTCCAATTGAGAAATAGATAATTGTTTTGCAACGATTTTTTTATCCTTATCCAAAACAAACACTCTTGGTGTAGAAAAAATATCATATGTTTTAGAGAAATTCAATGCTTCTAAAGAAGTATATTTAGGAACAAATTGACGAGCATCTTCTGTTGCTTCTTTGAACAATTTCTCAGTTAATCCAACATTAATAAATGTTAAATGATTGTCTTTGATGAATTTTTTCCATAAATCAAAATCACCTCCGACAGCTTTTGCAACTGAAAAGACTTCAATGTTTCTAGCTTTTAATTTTTCTTCGTATAAACGCTGTAATTTAGGTGTCGTTTTTTTACAGTGACCACATTCTGGATCCCAGAAATATAAAATAGTATAATCAGCTTTAATACTATAAAAATCAATCCATTTAGCATCTGTAGTATCTCTCAAGCAAATATTAGGAGGCACTACTCCAAGTACTAAGTTTTTTTGAACTTCTACTTTTTCACATAAATCCTTTAACTTATCTTCCGGCATCCAAAAAGCTGGAGATTTCCCTTCCGAGTTAGTACTACAATAATAACGTTGTCCCATTCTATTGAACACCTTATCCATACCCATGATTTTACTTTTCTCATATGTAGAAGTAATCCATGTCACAGAGAATTCAAACGTTTTGGTCTTTTGGTCTAAACGGTCACAAAAATCAAATGCATATTTAATGATCGTATCCCAATGCTGAACCATCATTGTCTTACCAAAATACGTTTCAATTTTATTTTGAAAAATAGGAGAATTCACTAATCGTCCATCTTTTAAATCGATGTTATCAAAGAAATGATCTCTGTAATAATGGTATTGAAATAATGAATCTGTTATCTTACCATATTTGTCTTTCGGTGCATCAGGAATATGAACATCCATTGACATCTTAACAATTTTAGAAACTAATTTTTCTTTATTTCCGGCAATTAATTCCAATTGATATTTCTCAACTTCATCTGAAATTATCTTTAATTTTTCTGTTAACGTTTTGTATTCAACACTTTTATCATCTTTAATCTTAGCTCTTTCTTCTGTTAATTTGCCTGATTCTGTTCTCTTCAGAATTAAATAATTCATGTAATCAACGAACACTTTATTTTCTTCCGATTTTTTAACCTTCATCGTTTTAATAAAATCAGGACCTTCTGTTTCAATATTGATGTCTTCATTGTTGTAAATGAATTCAAAATACTTCTGACCAGGAAGTAAAACTGCTAAAATACCAGGTTTTTGTTTTTTACCATCAAATTCAACTATTCCTCCTTTGATATTAGCTGTATCAGCATAATAAAGATTTTTACCATAATAACGTACTAAATGAATTGTCGTATCTTTTTGACCTACGACTTTAAATTTCATTTTTTGACCAAACAAGATTGTCGAACTTAAAAGGATTGAGAATAATAGTAACTTTTGCATATGTTATTTCTTAATTATTATTTGAAATTAATCTAATGACGTACCAAAGTTAAAAAACAAATCTTTTTTAACATTTCTTTAACGAATTAAAATTCTTTAAAAATTTCTTTTTTTGCACTTCTAAAACTCGCAAAAGCAAATAACCCATAAGAAAGCGCTAATACAACAATACTTTGCCATGTTAATCCTTTGTCAATATACAAACCACCTTCATCAAACATATTATCTAAAAAGAATTTGAATCCAAAGAAAATCAAAACACCAATTCCTGCTACGTACCCAAATATTTTCACAAAATAGATAAAGAAAGATTTAATTAATTCTGATGGATGATATCCCATTCTCATCAAGGTTCTTACTTCATATAAATTTCTTGACATCAACAATTGCATGTATTGAATTAATACCAAACCTGAAACAAAAACAGCGATAATAGAAACTCCTAATACTACTAGAATCAATGTTCCAACGACGCTTTTTAATCTCCCAATCATCATTTGTGAATTTTTAGATTCTAATCCCCTTTTCGTTAATAAATCTTCCACTAAACCAAACTGACTTTCTTCACCAGAAATCATGATTTGTGTGATTTTTTGATCAGAACCGTCAGAATACATATCATTTCCATATTTCATAAATGATTCTGGAACTAACAGTGAACTCACTTCATTTGTAAAACCAATGATTTTAGCATCTACTCGCTCTTCAATTTGTTTTTCACTGTTCCACAATTTGAATTTAAACTTAATTCCCATTGCTAAATCATCTGAAACTTGAGGGATACCACTTGCACTCATGAATGTATTTAACATCACTAAAAATTCACGAGGCATAATGATTGGAACAAATTCATCTCCTTTAGACCAATGCCATTTAGTTGTTTTCACATCTAAGAAATCTTCATCAACAGTTTGAATAAACACATCCGTTCTAAAATAAGGAACCATTGGATCATCTGTTTGAAAGGAAACATCAAAATTATTACTGATAACAGGTTTCACATCTTTTATGAAGGTCTCAGCTATCATATTTTTGATTTCATTTTTAGAAAAATCCGTTTTTGTTAAATTCAAACTACTTGAATTTGTTACTTTTTTCTGAACAATTATCGTATTAGGACCTAAAATATCAGCTCCTTTTCCAAACTCATTTACTTTTATCAAATAATGAATTGACGTTATCAAAAACGTAATCCCCATAAAAGCACCAACCATCGCAATCACCAATTGCTTTTTGTCTTGGTTTTTGAATAATAATTTATTTAACATGGCTTAGAGTTTTAATTCTTGATCATATTGATAACCGTGACTATCGCCTAACGTAGTCAAAACGAAACCTGCATTTTGCTCTGCACATCGTTTATCGATTAATTCCATGCATTTTTTTGCATTCACTTCATCCAAATGAGAATAAGGTTCATCCATAATTAACCACTGAAATGGTTGACATAATGAACGAACAATTGCTAAACGTTGTTGCTGTCCCATAGACAACAAACCACATCTTTGCTCCCATTTATTATCGATTTCCAATAATTCTAAGATTTGTTTTAATTCCGTTTCAGAATAAACGTTTTTCAATTTATTTTTCAGAATTAAATTTTCTGCAACCGTTAAATTTGGAAACAACTGTAAATCTTGGTAAACAACTGATATTTTCTCTTGACGAATAGTCGTCCACTCATCTGGTGCAAAAGATTTAATGTCTGTTCCATCGTAAGTCAAGACGCCATCATAATCTCTCCTTAAACCAATGGTTGTCATAGTGAAAGTAGATTTTCCTTTACCACTTGAAGCATTCAACAAAATATGTTTTCCTTGTTCCAATTCAATGTAATTTCCCCAAATACTTTCTGATCCATGTTGAATCGAAGCTAAAGGAACCGGCATGATATGATCGAGAATAATTTTCATAATTTCACTGTTTAGATGGAGTATTTCAAGAATCGTTCCAAATTGTAAATAATTTACAGTTGAAAGTTAATCGTTAATAGCTGGCCTGCTTTAAGTTATTTTTAGTTGTTTTAATTATTGAAGTTAACATCCTTATTAGCTCAGAATTAGAACTTTTTAGATTCAAATAATTTTCTCTATTAAAATATTCTGATTGATAAATTAATTCTATCCAATAATCGGTTTCGTTTGCTTCTTTGAGCGATATTGAAAGTTTGTGAATAAAATCCTTTTTACTTTCTGCATTTTCTGCTTCTCTAACTAAAGCTCCTACAGCTGTTCCACTTCTTAAGAATTGCTTTGATAAAACAAATTCTCGATGATTTAAAGTGATTTCTTTATAATTCTTAATTACTTCCAAAGCTAATTTAAAGCTCTTAAATTTTACAGTATTCTCATTCATTTTATATTTTGATTTAACTAATTAATTCCTTTAATTTAAGAAAAAATTGTCTGTAAAATGAATTTTAACTTTTAACTCTTAACTTTTAAC
>CALPUT020000094.1 GCA_943326825.2 Chryseobacterium gleum
AAGTTCTTTTGATGATTTGATTAAAGAATTTGAGAAAAAAGATGCTTTTACTCAATATTCAAATGCTGGTATTCATAAAGATGATTTGTTATTTACTATAAAAGGTCATCCTGTTAAAAAATTCGGCTCCCAAGGTCAACAAAAATCTTTTTTAATCGCCTTGAAATTAGCTCAATACGAATGGTTGAAAAAACATTTAAACGTCAACCCTGTTTTGATGTTAGATGATATTTTCGATAAATTAGACAATACACGCGTGCAAAAATTGATGAAATTGGTTTCCCAACAACATTTTGGACAAGTATTGGTTACAGATACAGAACCACAGCGTATTCATAACATTTTTAGAGAAAGTGGTTTTGATAGCAAACAATTCGTAGTCGATAATAGTGAGATTTATGAAGAACATTTAGTCCTAAACGGTGAAATAAATTAAAAATGGACGAACGTAAACGAAATTCGAATGAAGCAACTGTAGGTGAATTAATTGAAAAATTAATGAAAGCTTATCGTTTGGACGGTAAAATGAAAGAGTTGGACATTATTAATTCTTGGGAAGAAATGATGGGAAAAGCTGTTGCGACACGTACGAAAGAAATATATATCAAAAACAAAACCTTATTCCTAGTACTGGATTCTTCTGTAATGCGTGAAGAATTAAGTTACGGAAAACAAATTATAATCGAACGAATTAATCAGAAAGCTGGATTTCAAATGATTTCAAATATCTACTTCGGCTGACTTCGATACGAATTATTTTAAATCTACGATTTATAAAATAATTCTACTCAGTCGGACACAGAAATTTATATCTATTATGTCGGGAATGCGAAATTAAATTACTTTTAGAGATATAATCATTTCAAAGGTTGCGACTAACTCATTTTGACTATCAAGAGCTTTAACTATTACCGTTTGATTGATTCTTTCTTTCTTTTCGATAGATTCTGACAATAATGAAGCAATCAATTTTCCTTCATCACACACAAATGTTACATCCGATTCGGCACGTTTTATAAAATCTGCTTTCATTCCTTTAAAAGCAAATGAAGTTTTAACTCCTTTTGTTTCTGAAAAGTAGAAGACATGAATTCCAGCAGCAATATCAGCTCCAACAGCTAAAGCACCAAAATACATTGATTTCAAATGATTTTTAGTTCTTCTTCTTAGTTTGATTCTAACTTTAACAACTTCATCAGTTATTTCGACCAATTTCGGTCTAACAAACCCAATCAATGGAATTTGAACCACTCCCATTAAAAAGAGCAGCCAATTCATTTTCCTCAATGAAATCTCTTTAGTTTTCGGCATTGTACTCTTCGATTAAAGTCGAAACAATTGTTTTCACTGGTCTTATTTCTTTTACAAATTCAATACTAGGGCCAGCACACCAAACAGTTTTATAAGTAGCTCCAAAAGCTGCATTTTGCAAATTCTTCATACCTCTATAAAACGTAAATGCTTTGAACCACTTTTTCAAACGTTTATTTTTATTCATAATTTTTTCCAACCAATTTTGTTCTGTGCCAATTTTCTCGACATAAGGAGTTTTGATTACAGAACATGGAGTTCCTGAAAGCTTAGTCGTCATCACAATATCTTTCGAACCGAAATCCACACATGCTTGCTTATACTCTTGCGAAACAGGCGCTTCAGTAGATGCAATAAAAACACTTCCCATAGAAATACCTGCTGCACCTAAATCTAACATATCTTTAATGCCTTTCCCCGTACCTACTCCACCTGCAGATATAACAGGTATCGAAACAGTTTGTAAAAGTTGTGGAATTAACTCTTTGTAGGATAAATTTCCTGCATGGCCTCCAGCTTCTTTATTGACCGCAATCACAGCATCAGCGCCTAAATCTTCGACTTTCTTTGCATATTTTGTATTCGTAACGTCACAGAAAACCTTTACACCAGCTTTGTGAGCTTCGATAATTGTTTCTTCAGGTGAACCTAATGATGTAATTATAAATGAAATCTTTTCTTCACAGCAAACCTTTAATTGTTCTTTGTATAGGAAATTCGATTGATTTACGATTAAATTGATTCCAAAAGGTCCATCAACAGCTGCTTTAATCGTTTGGATTGCTTTTCTTAATTCTTCAGTAGTACGATAATTTAATGCAGGAATTGCTCCAGTTATTCCTGATTTAACTCCTTCTATAATCATTGTTTCATTCGACACTAAAAACATTGGTGCCATTATAATTGGAAATTGAATTCCTAATAATTGACAAATTGAAGCTCTTTTAATTATTTCCATATTCTAAGTTAATGAATATTAATTGCAATAAACATATTGTTAATTAAATTATAAGTAATATTCATCTTGTTTTTTATGTTTTAACTATTTTTTTAAATTTAAGCATGCTTAGAATAATTAGATTAATCATATTAGGAACTTCAAGTTGTCTTTTCACATTTTTGTTGATCTCAAAAAATTATTGTTTTGGTGAAAATAATATCTCAAAGTATCCAAATAATAAACGATTTACAAGAATTGATAATCTCATTTGGAATCACATCATATACGAAAACCCTGATTCTGCAATTTTACTTGCAAAAGAGCAATTGAATATTGCAAAAAAAACCAATAATTCACTTTATTTCGCAAAAACATACAATACACTGGGAACATCTTATTATTTGAAAGATGACTTTTTCAATGCGAATAAATACTACTCAAAAAGCTTAATCGAATACAAAAAAATAAAAAATCTGAATGGTGAGGCTGTTGTATTAAATAATTTAGGAAATATTTCAAAAGAACAAGGAAATTTTGTTAAAGCTATTGATTATTATACAACAAGTTTAAGAATTGATGAAAAACTAAATAATCAATCTGAAATCGCTTCTTGCTTAAATAATATTGGAATATTATATGCTAATGAAAATGAATATAAACTTGCTATAAATTACTACAAGAGAAGTATAAATATAAGACGAAAGATCAAAGATTATAAAGGATTAGCTTCTCCAATGAATAATTTAGGAAATATATATGAATATCAAAAACAGTATTATAAAGCAATTAAATACTATAGAATCAGTTATGAATTAGAAAAAAAATTCAATAATAAGTTAGGTGAACTTACTTCACTTATAAATATAGCAAGTGTATATAAACAAATTGGGGATATCGATTTAAAGAATTCTATTCAGCTTTACCAAAAAGCAGAATACTTAACAAAAGATGTTATAAATTCTCTAAAATATCTTGGAAATAATAATTTAACCGCTTTTTCATACATCAATTTAGCTTCAATCGATTTAAAACAAAAACAAATTGATAATTCAATAAAAAATGGAGAAATTGCTCTAAAAATTGCAAAACTCACTGGATCAGTAAAATACATTAAAGAAAGTTCCGAAATTCTTTTTATTGCATTTAGAGAGAATAAAGAGTTTGAAAAATCTCTTTTGATGCATGAACTTTTTGTTCAAATGAATGATAGTATTTACAATACAAAAAATAAAGATGAGATTATTAGGCAAGAATATAAATACAAATACGATAAGCAAGTAGAGGCTGATAGTCTAATAAAATTAAAAGAAAAAGAAATATCAGAAGTACAATTAAAAGAAGAAAAGACAAAAAAAACAGCACTAATAAGTGGATTAGTATTAATGCTTATTTTTCTTCTATTAATGTATAACAGATATAAAATAACATTCAAACAAAAAGAAATAATTAGTAGAAAAGAACAAGAAACATACCGTCAAAAAGTGCTATTAGAAACAAAGAATAAGGAAATTACCGATTCAATTAATTATGCAAAACGTATTCAAGCAGCAATACTTCCAGCAACTAAGATCGTTAAAGAATATTTAAAAGATTCTTTTGTTTTATTCATTCCTAGAGATATAGTTGCAGGCGATTTTTATTGGATGGAACAAATTGAAAATGGACTCATCTTTGCTGCTGCTGATTGTACTGGACATGGTGTTCCCGGAGCTATGGTTAGCGTACTTTGCAACAATGCTTTAAATAGAAGTGTACGCGAATACAAATTACAAGATCCAGGTGAAATCTTAAATAAAACGAGGGAAATTATTATTCATGAATTTGAAAAAAGTGAAGACAATGTAACTGATGGAATGGATATTTCTTTATGCACATTACTTTTCAATGATTCAGATAGAGATCACCTTCATCCTTATGAATTAAAATGGGCTGGTGCAAACAATCCTTTATGGATCATTCGTGAGAATGAATTAATAGAGTTCAAGCCTGATAAACAACCGATTGGTAAATATTATGACAATAAACCGTTTAAAACGAATGTGATTCAAATTCAAAAAGGTGATTGTATATATTCCTTTACCGATGGTTATAAAGATCAATTTGGAGGTTTAAATAATGGAGATTCAGGAAAAAAACTGAAAGCCATGCGAATGAAAGAATTATTGATTCATCTTTCGACTCTTCCAATGGAGCAACAAAAACAAAAATTAGAAGATTTCTTCTACGAATGGAAAGGTGATTTAGAGCAAGTCGATGATGTTTGCATTATTGGTGTTCGAATTGATTAAATTCAAAAGACTTTTGCTTAACTTTACAGTATGACAAAAGGACAAGCATGGATGAAAGCGTTGCGTTTAAGAACGCTTCCTTTATCGTTATCAGGAATCATTTTGGGGTCTTTTATCGCCTTAAAAAATGATCATTGGAATGGAATCATTTTTTCTTTAGCTATGCTAACTACGATTCTTTTTCAGATACTATCCAATTTAGCAAATGACCTTGGCGACACATTAAAAGGTGCTGATAATGAAGAACGTATCGGGCCAATGAGAGCTGTTCAATCGGGAGTAATTTCTCCTTCTGAGATGAAAAAAGCTGTGATCCTTACTTCTTTTTTAAGTCTTTGTACAGCACTTCCTTTGATTTATTTGGGAACAAAAAAAATGTCTTCTGATGTATTATGGTTTTATGTAATTCTAACTGGTTTATGCATCATTGCTGCAATTACTTATACAGTGGGTAAAAAAGCCTATGGTTATAGCGGTTTCGGAGATGTATTTGTTTTCATCTTTTTTGGTTTGGTAAGCGTATTGGGAGTTTATACCTTGTATGCAAAATCATTCGATTGGTTGAATCTTCTACCCGCAACTGCCATAGGACTTTTCAGTACAGCTGTATTGAATTTAAATAATATGCGTGATCAAATCAATGATCAAAAAGTAGGAAAAAGAACCTTGGTTGTAAAAATCGGTCCACGAAATGCTAAATTATATCACTCTTATTTGATAATCGGAGGAATTGTAAGTTTGGCTGCGTTTTTCTATTTAACTCAAAATTATTTAGGTTTTATTGGATTAATTCCTTCGATTATATTAATCAAACACCTTCAAAAAGTGATGCTTACAACTAATCCTGCGGAATTTGATCCTGAGTTAAAAAAAGTAGCCCTTTCCACATTTGCAATTGCAGTATTGACAAGTATTTTCATGAACATCTAATGAAAGCTTCTTTCAAAAAACATACTTTTTATTTCAAACGTCCGAGTGGAACAAGTAGAGGCGTTTTAACAGAAAAACATTCTTGGTTCATCGAACTCTTTGATGAAAATAACCCTTCCATTAATGGAATCGGTGAATGCAGTATTATACCAGGACTTTCTCCTGATTTTATTGATTTTGAATCTTATGAAATCAAATTAAACGAAGTATGTCTCAATCTAGAAAAATACACTTCTAATTTTGATTTAATCAATGAATTTCCGTCCATATTATTTGGATTAGAAACAGCATTATTGGATATACAAAATGGTGGGAAGCAAATCATTTTTAAAAATTCTTTTTCATCAGGCGAAAGACGAATCCCTATCAACGGATTAATTTGGATGGGAGATGCCGATTTTATGCAAGAACAAATCGAACAGAAATTAGCGGAAGGTTTTTCTTGTCTAAAAATGAAAATTGGTGCCATCGACTTTGAATCTGAATTGAAAATTTTAGAAAGCATCAGAAATCGCTTTTCTTCAGATAAAATTACATTACGAGTTGATGCGAATGGTGCATTTCCTCCATCGGAAACTTTATCTAAATTGGACCGACTTTATGAATTTGATATTCATTCTATTGAACAACCGATTCGACAAGGGCAATGGGAAGAAATGAAACAACTATGTGCCGAAACGAAAGTTCCAATCGCCTTAGATGAAGAATTAATTGGCGTTACAGACTTAAAAGATCGAAAGAATTTACTTGATACGATTCAACCTCAATTCATCATATTGAAACCAAGTTTACATGGTGGAATAACAGGTTGTAAAGAATGGATTTCGTTAGCAGCAGAACGTTCAATTCCCTGGTGGATTACTTCAGCATTGGAATCAAATATTGGTTTGAACGCTGTTTGTCAGTTTACGGGAGAATATGCTAACAATTTACCCCAAGGATTAGGTACAGGTGGACTTTACACAAATAATATTGAAAGTAATTTAACGATTGAAAACGGAGAAATTTATCTAAAAAAGCATGAGTAAAAAAGCAATCGTTGTTGGTGCTGGTATTGCAGGTATAGCTTCTGCGATTCGATTAGCTAATAAAGGATATGAAGTTGCTGTTTTTGAAGCAAACAATTATCCTGGAGGTAAATTAACGAATGTGCAATTAGGTAATTATCGTTTTGATGCTGGACCTTCTTTGTTTACCATGCCTCATTTTGTTGATGAATTATTTCAACTTTCAAAGAAAAATCCAAGCGATTATTTTACCTATTCTAAATGTGAAATCACTTGTAATTACTTTTATGAAGACGGAACGAATTTGTCTTTATACGCTGACCGAACGAAGCTTTTGAATGAAGTGAAATCGAAATTAAACATCGATACTAAACCTTTAGAAAAGCATTTAAAAAGAAGTCATTTCATCTATAATGCTACACATCAAGCGTTTTTAGAACAATCTCTTCATATTCCTAAAAATTATTTTTCCAAAGCAATCGCTAAATGTATTGCAGCTATTCCTTGGTTGCATTTGTTTACAACGATGCACAAAGCAAACGAAAAAGGGTTAAATCACCCGAAATTGGTACAACTATTTGATCGTTATGCTACTTACAATGGATCAGATCCCTATCAAGCTCCTGGAATTTTAAATATTATTCCTCATTTAGAATTTGAAATCGGTTCTTTTTTTCCAACGAAAGGAATGCATTCGATTACACTTTCGTTGGTTGAATTAGCAAAAGAATTAGGCGTAACGTTCCATTTGAATCAAAAAGTGGAAGAAATCATCGTTGAAAACAAAGTAGTAAAAGGAATTCGAATCGGTAATGATATTCATTTTGCTGATATTGTGGTTTGTAATTCTGATATCAAACCGGCATACCAATTCCTTTTGAAAAATGAACCGAAACCTTTAAAAACTCTTCAACAAGAGCCTTCAAGTTCAGCATTGATTTTTTATTGGGGAATTAAACAATCATTTCCGCAATTGGATTTACATAACATCTTTTTCTCAGAGAATTACAAAGAAGAATTTGACACACTTTTTCAAAAAAAGAATGTTTCAAATGATCCAACCGTTTACATTAATATCACGTCTAAAAAACTATCATCTGATGCACCAGAAAATTGTGAAAATTGGTTTGTGATGATCAATGTCCCGAGTAATTCAGGTCAGAATTGGGACGAAATAAGAACAACTGCAAGACAAAATATTCTTTCAAAATTGAGTCGAATATTAAAAACAGATATAGAATCTTTAATCGAAGAAGAAGAGTATTTAGATCCTATTCGTATTGAATCAAAAACATCGAGTCATGCTGGAGCGTTATATGGAGCAAGTTCAAACGATCGAATGGCTGCATTTTTTAGACACCCAAATTTCTCAAAAGTGAAAGGTTTGTATTTTGCTGGTGGAAGCGTTCACCCTGGAGGTGGTATTCCTTTGTGTTTACTTTCTGCTAAGATTGTTGGGGAATTGGTTGAATAGGTTTTTGTTTTTTTACCATATAAGGGATTATAAGAAATTATAAGTTTTTATATAATTTACTCTAAATTTCTGTATAATTTATTCACATACGTTTTTTGACCTTCTCGGTAAATATTTGAGCAATTGAAATTTAACATTAAACCTATTGGAACATTTAATAATTTCATGTAGGACATCAATTGTGCTTCGTGAATTGGAAGAACTTTCTCAACTGCTTTTAATTCTACAATCAGTTCATTTTCAATAAATAGATCACATAGTAATTCTGTATCTATTTGAATTCCTTTGTAATTTATTGGGATTTTCATTTCAGTAAGACATTTAATTCCTTCTAATTCCAATTCGTGCTTTAGACATTTATGATAGACACTTTCTAATAATCCAGGTCCAAGCTCTTTGTGGACTTCAATTGCTGCACCATTTACTTTATAAATTAAATCGGTGTAATAAGTTTTATTATTTTGCATGATAAAATTAGTGATTAGACACCATAATTTAATCATAAAATCCAAACAAACAAAATCTTATATGACCTTATAATCCCTTATATGGTTCAATGAAAAAGATTAAATAACCTGCGTGATTTCTTTCGTAGAAGTATAAAACAAATAAGCCTCAACAGACTCATATCC
>CALPUT020000095.1 GCA_943326825.2 Chryseobacterium gleum
ATTTCGTTTATCTAAAGTTCAATAAATACAAGACTTAGAAAAGACATTTCTCCAAAATCGTAAAATCGAACTTCCACATCAAAATCATCTCCATAACTATTTCTCCAAAATGAGTATTGCCCATCACCATAAGCTTCGGCTTCTCTTTTCTCACCAATTTCAAGTGGATCAATTTTGTATTCAACTTGTGTTTTTTCAAGTTCTTTTTTACAATTTTCAGTTAAATCCATATAGAAATAGTGATTTTCAGAATACGATTTAACATGACACCATGTTTCCAAAGGCATTTTTTTAACTGAATACCATTTAAAACCATCATCAGTATGTTTTTGACCAAAAATGGAAAAACTAAGGATCGAGAAAAAGATTATTAATTTCATAATAAGAAGATTTTATTATAAAATACAGAATATTAAAAAAGTAACAATTGATTAATTGCATAAATTTATCTAACTTTGATACTATCAAATGATACTATCAAAATAGGCGACAAAAAAACAACAATCTATAAAAGGTCTAATCTTTAAATTTAAAAATCAATCCATAATCCAAAATCTAAAATTCAAAATTTAGACTGAGCGCAGTCGAAGTCAATTCTATTCCTTCAATTTCACCAATCTTCCTTCAGGTTGCGGATAAATTCCTTCGCGTTCTAAATGTTTGTCTTTTAGATACAATTTAATCTTTTCTTCCGCTTTTTGATTCTCTAATTTAGCTGAAATTAAAACGAAACTATCAGCTGTAAATTCAACGTTATATGTTCCGTGATCTTTTGTGTTTCCGATTTTATAATTAACAATCCCATCGATTAGAAATTCAATTTGAATAGAAACAGAATCGACTTCAACAATTGTTTTGCCATCTTCCATTTTATAAGCTGGAATAGATCCTGAATAATTTCCGCAGTATTTCTTTTTCAACTTATGTTGACCAAAACTTAAAAATGGAATCAAGAATATAAATGCAAGAATTAGTTTCATAACAGTTGGTTTTCAATAAATCAAATATAAGCAAAATGTTTATTATTGTTGGCTGAGCGAAGTCGAAACCAATTCACATTGACATAAATATTCTAACGTTTCCAAATGTCTTTTCGCTTCAAAAAGATTTTTACCCCAAGCATAAGTTCCATGTTTACGCATGATAAACGAATGTTGTTTGATTTTTTCAGCTTCATTTCGTAGTGTTTCTGAGAAATCAATCATGTCTTGCGTATTATCAAAAATTGGAATACTTACAGTTGAATCATGTGTTGTTTCTCCATCAAATCCTTTTTGTACTTCATATCCAGTAAATTCGACAGAATTTGAACGTTTAGAAGAAAGAACAACAGGGTAAACGGAATGACTATGCAAAATAACTTGTGTTTCTGGAAACAATTCATAAAGTGTACAATGAATCAATGTTTCTGCAGAAGGTTTTTGCCCAACAGAAACACCAATTGGTTCACCTTTATGGTTTACAGTAATAAAATCAGAGGCATGAAATTGAGATTTATCAACTCCAGAGCGAGAAACATAAATACAATCAGCAGTTAAATCATTTTTAAACGAATAATTGGTTGATGTAGCAGGCGACCATCCTTTAGCATTGTAATATCGAATTGTTTCTGCGATATCCTCTTTTAATTTTTGTAAAGTATCCATAATACAAAGGTAGGAAATGGGTTTTATTTTTAGACTTACAAGAAGAATATTTTCTTTGAAATCCCTAAAAATTAATGCATTGAAATCATGAAATATCAATGAAATAAAGTGCATAATTGTTTCTAACGGTTAAAAACGGCTAACAAAAATTAGTTTTTAGGAAATAATTTAGCCTTTAAATTCAACCAATAATTGGCAATAAATACACCAAACAAGATTACGAACATTGCACCAATTTGACTAAAAGTGATTTTTTCACCAACTGTCATTCCGATTAAAACGGCTACCATTGGAATAAAATAAGTAACACTACTCGCAAATAAAGTGGAAGAATTAGAAATTAATTTATTGAAAAGAATTACAGCAATGGCAGTTCCAAAAACACTTAAAAGAGTAATATAGATTAGTCCTTCCATTGCAAATTGGTTTGATAATGCAGTTGTGATAGTGTGAGTTTTAATACCTGCAATTATTGAAGGAATAAATACAATTCCAAAAGCTAAAGAGGTAATTTCGATTGGTTGAAATTTTTGTAATGTAAATTTGATTGTATTTAAACTGATTGCATAACACAAAGTGGCCAATACAATTGCTGTAACATGTCTCCAATCCCCTTTCAATTGACTTTCTGCTGCATCAACTCCAGCGTTTTGAACCAATAATACAATGCCAATCGAACCAATGATTAAGCCTATAAATTGAATCAACGTGAGTTTGTTTTTGAAAACAATAAATCCAATAATTATCGTGAAAATAGGAGTGAAGCTATTTAACATTCCAGCAAAACCAGAAGAAATCCCTGTTTCTGCATAAGTAAACAAAAATGCAGGAAAGAAATTTCCACAAAAACCAACGATTGCTAAGCAAAAAAATTCTTTAAACGTTTGAATTCTTTTGAGTGCTTTAATAGCAAAAGGAAGTAGGACTAATCCTGCAATAAACATTCTTAAAGAACCGACTTGACCGTCATTAAAAATGGCTTGATTGTCCGAAGTAAACATTCCTCGTTTCATCAAAATAAATGAGCTCCCCCAAACGCAAGCCAATAGAATTAGTAAAATCCAATTTTTTGTTTCTTTTGTCATAGTGATAAAGATAAGGATTTGAACCTTTCTTCTTATCTTTGTAAAGAATAATTAAAAATTAAAGATGAAGATTACAGACGAAATTGTTGATCACATTGCTCATTTAGCTCGTTTAAAATTTGAAGGAGAGAAAAAAGTAGCTATCAAGGAAGATATGAATAACATCATTTCATTCATGGATAAATTGTCTGAAGTTCCAACAGATAATGTTGAACCTTTAATTTTTATGAGTGAAGAAATAAATGTGCTTCGTGAAGATGTACCTGTGGTTTCATTAACACAAACAGAAGCACTTAAAAATGCTCCTAAAAAAGATTCAGATTATTTCAGAATCCCGAAAGTATTAGACAAATAGTTTACTTCTACTCCACTCAGTAAACACTGAATTTATTGTTGGCTGAGCGGAGTCGAAGCCAACACTTCTAAAAAAAATTAAATGGTATTATATAACGTAACAGTAAGCATCGATCCGAATGTACATGAAGATTGGTTGAATTGGATGAGAACTTCTCATATTCCAGATGTTCTAGAAACAGGTTGTTTTATCGAAAGTAGAATTTCGAGAGTTCATGGTGAAGAAGAAGGTGGAATGACATTCGCTATAACGTATTTAGCACCATCTCAAGAACTTTACGATAAATATCAAGATGAGTTTGCACCTGCTTTACAAGCAGATCACACCAATCGTTACGGAGGTAAATTTGCTGCTTTTCGCACAACTTTATCTGTGATCGAAGAATTTAAAAAAGCATGAGCCAACACGTTAGAGCAAAAAAACATCTAGGTCAACATTTCTTGACGGATAAAAATATTTGTTTAAAAATCGCACAACAATTTAAAGGGCATAACGGTTGTAACCGTGTACTAGAAATTGGTCCAGGAATGGGTGCCATAACAGAATATTTGTTGCAAAGAGAAGATTCTGATTTGCATGTGATTGATTTAGATCGTGATTCAATTGCTTATCTAAAAGAACATTATCCAAAGTTAGAAGGTAAAATTATCGAAGGAGATTTCTTGAAAATGGATATGTTTCCAATTTTCGGGAATGAACCGTATGCAGTTGTTGGTAATTTTCCATACAATATTTCTTCGCAAATTCTTTTTAAATGTTTAGATCATAGAAACCAAATCCCAGAAATTATGGGAATGTTTCAAAGAGAAGTAGCATTAAGAGTTGCGGAAAAACCAGGTTCTAAAACCTATGGTATCATGAGCGTTTTATTGCAAGCGTTTTATGATATAGAATATTGTTTTACAGTGGATGAACATGTTTTCAATCCACCACCAAAAGTGAAATCGGGAGTTATTCGTTGTACTCGAAACAACCGTGAATCATTTCCATGTGATGAAAAATTATTTATTCAGGTGGTAAAGCAAACGTTTAACCAACGAAGAAAAACCATTCGTAATTCTGTTAAATCAGTAGTGAATGATCCAACGTTTGAACATCCATTTTTAACACTTCGACCTGAACGTTTATCTGTGGAAGATTTCATCGAATTGACACAAGCAATTGAGAAATTTAGAAAAGAAAACGAAAATAGTTAACTTTTTTAAACATATTAATTGTTTTTTTATTTACTTTGTACTATAAAATTTGAAACATGAGTTCATCAAAAGTATTTTACGCAATTGCAGAATTTTTTTATAATAATATCTTTTTAATGTACGATAACATTGGAAACATATTTAATTATTCTTTAATATTTTTAGGTTTCTTCGGCTTGTTCTATTGGTTGAGATATCAAAAGAAATTTAATGATCAAGCAGCAAACAATCCTAATCAATTAAAATAATTTAATGATTTATAAGATATTTAAGTTGTCATACTTCGGTTTGACAACTTTTTTTTTGTCCTACTTCGTTATGAAATTTCAAAAAAATCATTTTTGAAATTTCTACTCAGCAGGACAAAAAAGTCTAATGTCTAATGTCTAGTTTCTAGAGTCTAATATCTAATTTCTCAATAAAAATGTTCTCAGTAATCATAACAGCAGGTGGAATTGGTAAACGAATGGGAAGTCCCATTCCGAAACAATTTATTGAAATGAAAGGATTGCCGATATTGATGCGAACGATTCAACGATTTTATAAGTTTGATTCAACTTGTCAAATTATCGTCACTTTACCTTCTGATTGGATTTCTTTTTGGAATGAATTAATTGTAAAACATGATTTTAGAATCAATCATCAATTGGTTGATGGTGGCATTGAACGTTATGATTCAATAAAAAATGCTATCTCCTTTTGCCATCATGATATTATCGCTATTCATGATGGCGTTCGACCTTTTGTGAGCAATGAGACAATTCATAACACCATCGAATTAGCAAAACAAAAAGGTTCAGCTATTCCAACTTTACCGCTAAAAGAATCGCTTCGACAATTGAAAAACGGTCAATCAATTGCTTTAAAACGAAGTGAATTTGTGAATGTTCAAACGCCTCAAGTATTTCAAAAAGCAATCATAGAAAAAGCCTATTCAATTCCATTCCACGAAGCAATCACAGATGATGCAAGTTTGGTTGAAGAAGCAGGTTTTGAAGTGTTTTTATGTGATGGAAATGAAGAAAATATTAAGATTACAACTCCAATGGACTTAAGAGTTGGTGAAATTCTTTAAAATAAAATCATGACAAAAGACAACGCAACTAATTCAATCACTCCTTTTTTATGGTTTAATGATAATTTAGAACAAGCATTACATTTTTATAAATCTATTTTTAAAA
Organism: Chryseobacterium gleum; assembly: GCA_943326825.2. Lineage (GTDB taxonomy): Bacteria > Bacteroidota > Bacteroidia > Flavobacteriales_D > Crocinitomicaceae > CAIUKX01. The sequence goes on from CALPUT020000095.1 coordinate 5,464, forward strand.
ATTTTGAAATCCAATCGATGCAAAGTATGGGTGAAGGTGAACATAGAAAAGTGTTTGGTGCTTCGTTCAAAATCAATAATCAAAATTTTCAAGCGATTAATGCAGGTCCGATGTATACCTTTAATCCATCGATTTCATTTTTTGTTTCATGTGATAATCAAACAGAAATCGATTATTATTGGGAGCAATTTTTAAAAGAAGGACAAGAATTAATGTGCGGGTGGATTACCGATAAATTTGGTATTACTTGGCAAATAATTCCTTCGACGTTGGGAGAATACATTCGTTATCCAGAAGGAATGACTGCTATGCGTCAAATGAAAAAAATGGACATTGAAACGTTAAAAAACGCAACTGAAAAATATAGATAATCGAATAAATATGAGCGGAGAAAAAATTACAGTACAAGTTTCTATAAACTCAACTTTAGAAAAAGTTTGGAATGCAATGACATTACCAGAACACATTACGAATTGGTATTTTGCAAGTCCAGATTGGCATGCTCCAAAAGCAACGAATGATTTGAAAGTTGGTGGAAAATTCATGACGAGAATGGAAGCGAAAGATCAAAGTTTCGGTTTTGATTTCGAAGGAGAATATACCTTTTTGGAACTTCATAAACGATATGATTACATCTTAGAAGACAAAAGAGAAATAGCAGTTATTTTCGAAGAGAATGAAGGTTTCGTAACCGTTATAGAAATCTTTGACCCAGAAAATGAAAACCCAATTGAAATGCAACAACAAGGTTGGCAAATGATTTTGGATAATTTTAAGAAATATGTGGAGATATTATAAATTTATAAAATAAACTTTCATAGTTGTTATGCGATTAATCGCATAACAACTATCATTCGACCATCACCCCATTTCACCCCCACTTAAACACCTTTCATCGATATTCCATTTTCAAAATAAAACAAACGAATTATCTTCGTAGCAAAATAGATACACATGTTAACTCGTTTTTTGATTGTGACCGTTATTTGGTTGCTAGTAGATTTATATGTTTTTCAAGCTGTGAAAACAGTTGTGAGCGGAATGAACAGTACAACTAGTTCAATCATTCTTTGGGCTTATTGGATCGTTGATATCACGTTGATTTTAATTATTCTTTATCTTGGAGCAGCAGGGAAATTTTCTCATGGTCCGAATAAGAATTTCAACTGGATCATGGGTGCGATGATCATCATTCTTGTTCCAAAATTAGTTGTAACGCCATTTTTATTAATAGAAGACATTGCTCGATTTATTCAAGGCACTTATTCTTTTATTGTAACAAAAATGAATGGAATCTCAAAGCAAGGAAACTTTTTACCAGGACGCCGAAAATTTGTGAGTATTGTTGGATTAAGTATCGCATCAATTCCGTTCATCGGAACGCTTTACGGAGTTGTCAAAGGGAAATATGATTACAGAGTACATCGCGTAAAATTAGCGTTTAAAGATTTACCTGAAGCTTTTCATGGATTTACAATTACACAATTATCGGATATTCATTCTGGAAGTTTTGATGATCCGATTGCGGTGCAACGAGGCATTGATATTGCGAAATCTCAAAAAAGTGATTTAATGGTTTTTACGGGAGATTTAGTAAACAATCATGCGGAAGAAATGAATGATTGGATTGAACATTTTAGTCAATTAACGGCTCCTTATGGAAGTTATTCTATTTTAGGAAATCATGACTATGGCGATTATATTCCATGGTCGACAGAAGAAGCCAAAGCTCAAAACTTGGAGAATTTGAAAAAAGTCCATGAAAAAATTGGTTTTAAATTATTACTAAATGAACATTTGCACATCGAAAAAGATGGCCAAAAAATGGCGTTGATCGGCGTTGAAAATTGGGGTAAAAAAGGTTTTGTAAAACATGGTGATTTAAATAAAGCAACAGAAAATTTAGAAGATGATTTATTCAAAATTTTATTATCTCACGATCCATCTCATTGGGATGCAGTAACGTTGGATCACGATAAACATATTCATTTAACACTTTCAGGACACACGCACGGAATGCAATTTGGGATTGAAATCCCAGGATTCAAATGGAGTCCATCGAAATATATTTACCCTCAATGGGCTGGAGCTTATGAAAAAAAAAGGGAAATATATTTACGTTAACCGTGGATTTGGTTTCTTAGGTTTCCCCGGAAGAGTAGGAATCCTTCCAGAAATTACGGTTATTGAATTGATGAAAGCTTAAAATCATTTTCTTACAAAATCAACATTTTATTTACCCGGATAATTATTTTTTCGAAATAGTTTAAAAAAGTTTGTACTTTTGTTAACCATATGGTTTAACCATTCAATTAAACTATGCAGTTAAAAGATATTAATACCGAAGAAAAAATCATTGAAGCAGCTAAAAATGCTTTTATGAAATACGGTTTGTATGGTGCTCGGATGCAAGATATTGCTGATAATGCTGGAATAAACAAGGCTTTATTACACTATTACTTCCGAAACAAAGAAAAATTATTCGATTATGTTTTTGATGGTGCTCTTTCAAAATACTTCGAGCAAATGTTGGTTTTCTCTGATACTTCTTTGCCAATTAAGGAACGTATTTTCAAATACATCGATAATATCATCGATTTTCTTTCTGAATATCCTCAAATGTCAATGTTCATTATCAAAGAAATCAGTGTGAATGAAGAACTCTTTTACGAAAAAGTTCAAAACATTAAAAAGGATAAAGGAGTTCATTTGATTGCCTTATTGAATGAAGGAATGGAAAAAAATGAAATCCCGACGATTGATCCAACAGTTGTGATGATGAACATTCATTCTTTATGCGCTTATCCATTTTTAGCATCGCCTATTTTTAAAGCAATAGAAAAATCTAGTGGTGTATCATTTCACGACGAAGAAAATCAAAA
>CALPUT020000096.1 GCA_943326825.2 Chryseobacterium gleum
ATTTTTGATTTACAAGCTGTTTGTGATGAAAATACGATTGATTTACATTCATTGTTGTTTAAACCTATGTTTAAAACGGAACAATGGAAAAATAAATTGAATAAAATCAATTTGTTAGTATTGGATGTGGACGGAGTGATGACTGATGGAGGAATGTATTTCACTGAAAGTGGAGATCAATTCAAAAAGTACAACACAAAAGATGGAATGGCAGTGCTTCATTTGACAAAAAATGATTTTCAAGTAGCGATTATTTCTTCTGGTTTTAAATCTGAAATGGTAAAAGCACGATCAGAAATGTTAGGTATTCAACATTTTTATGTTGGAAGAGATAGAAAATTAAATATTTTGACCGATATTTGTGAAAAATTAACAATTCAACTGGAGAATGTTGCGATGATCGGCGATGATATCAACGATTTAGAAATCATCAAAAAAATTGGCTTTTCAGCTTGTCCATCAGATGCCGTTGATAATGTTAAAACTAATGTAGATGTAATCTTGAATAAAAAAGGTGGAGAAGGATGTGTAAGAGAATTCATCGATGCTTATTTATTAAAAGAACCATTAAATTAATTTAATTTAGAATAGAACTATTTAGTATGGAAGAAGTAAAAATTGGAATCATTCGCGAAGGTAAAGTTCCACCAGATAAGCGTGTTCCTCTTACTCCTAAACAGTGTAAACAAGTTGAAGCAAAATTCCCTAATGTTAAAGTGATTGTCCAACCTAGCCCAATTAGAGCTTACAAGGATGAAGATTATATTGCAGAAGGTATAACAGTTCAAGAAGATTTGACAGATTGTGATTTGATTGCTGGTGTAAAAGAAGTGAATATAAGTGACTTAATTCCATACAAAAAGTTCATGTTCTTCTCTCATACTTTTAAAAAACAACCATATAATCGTGATTTATTAAGAGCTATTTTAGATAAAAAGATTCAATTAATTGATTATGAGGTATTAAAAAATAAAGAAAACAAAAGAATTATAGGTTTTGGTCGATATGCAGGTATTGTTGGAGCTTATAATGGTTTTAGAACTTATGGATTAAAGCATAATTTATATTCAATAAAACCAGCGAATCTATGTAAAGACAGAGTGGAAGTTGAAGAAGAGTTAAAAAAAGTAGTTCTTCCTAAAAATACTAGAATTGTGTTGACTGGATTCGGAAGAGTAGGTAATGGAGCTAGAGAAATTGTCAAATTGTTACCTATAAAAGAAGTTGCCCTAAACGAATATATGAATGGTTCATTTGACGAACCAATTTTTACTCAGATTGAAGTGGATGGATATTTTGGTAGAAAAGATGAAACTCCATTTGATAAAAAAGATTTTTATTCTAATCCAGAATTGTATAAATCTACTTTTACTAGATTTTTAGACAATACGGATATGTACATTCCTTGTCACTTTTGGAGTAATAAATCGCCAATTATTATCACAAGAGATGATTTGAAAAAAGCATCGAACAGATTATCAGTAGTTGCTGATATTTCATGTGATATTGACTCTGCAATTGCTTGTACAATTCGTCCAAGTAAAATTGCTGATCCAATTTATGGTTACAATCCGATCACTGAATCCGAAGATGATTTCATGAAGGAAGGAGTAATCGCAGTTATGGCTGTTGATAATTTACCTTGTGAATTACCTTTAGACGCTTCAGAAGATTTTGGAGATAATCTAATCAACGAAGTTTTTCCTGCAATGTTTTCTGAAGATCCTGACGCAATAATTGAAAGAGGTAGTCAAACAAATTTGGATGGTGAACTGATGCCTCTTTTCAAATATTTAGAAGAATATGTGAAAGGTGAATCGGTTATAAAATAATAGCATTAACTCTATAACATGGAAAAAGGGGACAAAAAAATCATCAGAGGTTGGGTTTTTTATGACTGGGCAAATTCAGTTTATAATTTAGTAATTTCTTCTGCGATATTTCCTATTTTCTATGATGTTGTAACTAAATCATATTACAAACAAAACATACTTCACAATAAAGATGCAGAATTAGATCAAGGCCAGCAAATTTTAGTCAATTTCTTTGGGATTCAATTATCTTCTTCAGTATTATTTTCATTTGTTTTAGCTACATCATTTTTAGTAGTTGCTTTTTTATCACCTGTACTTTCAGGAATTGCAGATTATTCAGGTATGAAGAAAAAATTTCTGAAATTCTTTTGTTATTTAGGTTCGCTATCATGTATTGGACTATTCTTTTTTGATCCAAATCAATTAGAATTAGGCATGTTAATTGTTTTTCTAGCCAGTATAGGTTTTTGGAATAGTTTGGTGTTTTACAATGCTTTTTTACCTGAAATAGCTGAAATAGAAGATCATGATAAAATATCTGCTAGAGGATTTATTATGGGGTATTTAGGCGCTATGATTTTGTTAATCATTTGTTTAGCTTTGATAATGTCAACAAAAGATGGACCTACAAAAGTAGAATATATGCGTTATTGTTTTGTATTGGTAGGTTTATGGTGGATTGGATTTAGTCAAATAACTTATAAAGTATTACCTAACAATGTTTATAATAAACAACCTAAAAAAGGGATTATTTGGAGAGGTTTTAAAGAATTGAAGATTGTATTTGCAGAATTTAGAACAACACATCGTTTAAAGCGTTATTTATTTTCATTCTTCTTTTTCAATACTGGTGTACAGACAGTAATGTTAATGGCAACGATTTTTGCAAATAAAGAAATCAACTGGCCAGGTGGTAATGGAAGTACAGGTTTGATAATTGCAATATTGTTGATCCAATTATTAGGAGCGTTAGGAGCTTTTTTAATGTCAAAATTATCAGGTAAAATAGGAAATATCAAAACGTTGATACTTTCTGTTTCTATTTGGGTTTTAATTTGTGTATATGCATTTGTTATTCATGAACCGATGGAATTTTATATTCTGGCATCATTTGTAGGACTCGTAATGGGAGGAGTTCAGGCGATAGCTCGATCAACTTACTCAAAATATTTACCTGAATCAACTACCGATCACGCAAGTTATTTCTCATTTTATGATGTAACCGAGAAATTAGGAATTGTCTTAGGTTTAGTCTTTTTTGGCTTGATGGAGCATTTTACTGGTTCAATCAGAAATTCAATTATTTCCGTGACATTCTTTTTTGTAGTAGGATTAATTTTATTATTCTTTGTTCCAAAAGAAGAAAAGTTATTACAATAAAAAATGGTGTCTAAGATAATTCTAAGACACCATTAATATGATTAAGGTAAAACCTATTAAATCTTTTTAACTTTCACTGCATTCATTCCTTTCATTCCTCTTTCAAGCTCGAAAGTAACGTTATCATTTTCTCGAATTTCTTCTAATAAACCGTGAACGTGAACGAAATATTTTTCTTGAGTTGCTGTTTCTTTAATAAATCCAAAACCTTTTGAATCATTAAAAAACTCAACTTTTCCTATTTTAGGAATCGTTAAATCTTCTGCTTCTCTCTTAGGAACTCCTAACTCAATATTTTCAGCAATGATTTTTTTCTTTTTTGTTGGATCTGGCGGAGTATCTGAAATGAATCCATTTTCATCTACATATGCCATCATACTATCTAAACCACCTCCAGTAGCTGAAGATTTTCTTTCTTGTTGTTTGATTACTTTGTCTTGACGTTTTTTTAAACGTTTTGCTTCTTTTTCTTTTTTACCAAAGGTTTCTTGCGATTTCGCCATTCAATACTTAATAAAATTATGTTTTAACTATTCACTTTGAATAGATTATAGAATTTAATAAATACAGATTTTGTAAAATTTGACGAAAGAAACTTATAATCAGCCTAAAACGAAGGAACTTACTTGAAAGGTATTTATACCAACTAATACAATACAAATGTACGATAAAAAACTTAAAATCGTGTATCAAAATGAAGTCATCGATTTATTTAGTCGATAAGTCCGCTACCTAAAAGGAATAACAATGATTCACTCGCAATAAAATGATCTTTTTTGAATTTTAAACTTCCTTTAATTCGAATGTATTTTGAATTTGAAGCTTTGAAATTAAGATCAAAATGATCTGTACTTTCTATGAATTTTTTAGAAGATTTATAGAGTGGGTACATTTCTAAAATTGACATCATAAATCCACCACCTTTAACATTCACAAAATTTGACAAATCACCTTTCATTTCAAGAATCGTTTGATTTGTATTAGAAATTAAAATTGGTTTTTCTGTCTTACCTAGATAAAACGTTTTAGGTGAAATTTGTTTTACATAATAGATATATTCACCAATGATAACTTTATTGTTTTCGAAGATAATTTCATCATGAATTGCATTTAAATTCGAATTTAAATAATCAATAATAGAGAAGTTTTCTTTTGTTGTGATTAATAAATCAATTCCGGGAATAACAACCATTTCATTGTTTAAATTTCCAAATTCAAGTCCACTGTAATTCATTGATAAACTCTGGATTTCAGGCACTTCAATGTTGATTTTATTTAATAAACTTCTTAAACTATCATTTAATGATTTAGGAAAATATAAACTAGAGAAATGAAAACTATTTGCGTTTGATTTTAAGAATGTAGCATTAGTTGTCAATTTGTTTTTCAAAATCAAATCTCCATCTATAATTAATTCATCATTTTTAATTTTACCCTTTAGTTTTGAAGATTTTATTGAAGTCTCAGGATCAAAATAAGATTTATGAAATTGAATATCAACAATGTTTTCTGATTTTTCAAAAGCGTATGTTTTATATGTGATTGAGTTTTGTACAAATTTTTTTAACTCACTAATTGGTGTTGAAACAGATGGATCATTTGAAATAAAATAATAAACGATTCCTACATGATTATGAACAGCAAAGGTTTGATCTTTTGTTAAATATTCAGAAATATTCTTTTTAAATAATTCAGGGCTTATCAAATTAAATGAAAATCCAATTAATTTACCTTTATGATAAGGCGAACTAAAGATGATAACGTCTGAAAAAATGTCAACTCCAATTTCTGCAGATTTTTTTCTATTTGGATTAGCAAGTAAGTTTTTAAAAGTTCTCAGAATTTGTTCATTTTTATCTTTTAGTAGAATTTGATCTGCAGAAGTAGATAAAATTTGTTTCGCATCAATTTTACAAACAAAAGTTGAGTTTTGAGGAACATATAAATGATTAGAATTAATCTTTTCTCCATTTAGGAAAATAAAAATAAAAAATGCCACCCAAACAAATAGCAATAATATGATAGATGATAAAGTGTTTTTCAGTTTAATGTTTTTACTCATAATTATAAAGATACATTTTTTTAGAAATAGTGATATGTTAATTAAAAAGTTTTTAAGCTTGATTTTAAATTTTTGAAATAGAGAAATAATAGGACAAAAGTGAAATCGATTCTAGTACGTATGTGATTTACTGGTTTAATTCACGTATATTTGCAAACGATTTGTGGTACCATTCGTGGAATAAAAGGGAATCCTGTTAAAATCAGGAACTGTGTCTGCAGCTGTGTTCACCGGTAAATCGATTTCAAAATGTCACTGTTTCTTTTGTATGAAATGGGAAGACGAAATCGAGTTGGTGAGAGTCAGAATACCTGCCAATAATCATATAATGTGAAGACTTCAGATTAAAGTTGGATACAATTCTTGCATTATCCTAGGCGTAAGTTTGGGCTAACTCGATTTGATTTCTTCATAATTTATTTATTTTATTTATTTATTTTTTATGAAGAAAATTTATTTTTCTGCAGTTGCAATTTGTTTCTCTTTAACACTTTCTGCTCAACAGACTATTGGGTTCGAAAATGTATTATTAGATTCAAGTTCGTATGATGAAGGTGCTTCTGGAGCAGGGGCTTTTTATGAAAATGGTGTCGTTTTCACAAATGATTATGTAATTTCTCAATTTGGAAATTATTTTGAAGGTTTTGCAATTTCGAATATGCAAGATTCTACAACAGCAGGATATACAAATCCTTTTAGTGCAATAACAGCTTCAGGTGATTCATCAACAAATTACGGAATTTATAATCCTTCAGGTAAAATTGAATTTGCTGGACAAGGTGTTATTTTAAATTCTTTTAGAATTACCAATACAACTTTTGCTGCTTTATCAATGAGAGAAGGCGATGCATTTGGTAAGCAATTTGGAAGTTTTACTAATGCAAATGGAGATATAGATGGTACAAATGGTGAAGACTTTTTCAGATTATGGATATATGCACATGCTGAAAATGGTGAAATTATAGATTCAGTACTATTTTACTTAGCTGATTACCGTTTTTCTGATAATACTCAAGATTACATAGTTAGGAAATGGGAAACTGTTGATTTGTCTTCTATTCAAGGCACTGTTTATTCATTGTCTTTCAAGTTTGAATCTTCGGACGTAGCTTCTTGGGGAATAAATACACCAGCATATTTTGCAATTGATAATTTAAGCATTTATAAAAATTTAGGTCTAAACGAAAACAAATTGTTAGAAATTTCAGTTTTTCCGAATCCATTTCAAGATGTGATAAATGTGAAAGGTGAAAGTGGAAAAGTTTCAGTTCTTGATTTAACTGGTAAAGAGATCTATTCAACTGATTATAATTCTTTTATTCAGATTTCAACAGCTGAATTTCCAACTGGAATGTATTTCTTGACGATCGAAAATGAGAGAGGTTCATTTTCTCAAAAAATCATTAAATAATTCACTCAATTTTTGATGAATTTAAGACTTTTTGTAAGTGTTTTAATAGTATTGACTTTTCATTTTCAAATGATTGGCCAAGATACTATTAAACCACTTCAATTAGTGAAAGAATTATCTGGTGTAACAATTACGGTGATTACTCCCGAAAACAAAGACCAAATTTCTCAACAATATTCAAGATTAGATATTTTAAAATATCAACCTCAAGATGTTGGAGCTATTTTGCAAAAAGTAAGCGGTACAACGTTGAAAAGTTATGGTGGACTTGGAGGGATGAAAACAATTTCTGTTCGAGGTTTGGGGGGACAACACACTTCAGTTGTCTTAGATGGTTTTGTTGTAAATAATGCACAAAACGGTCAAATAAATTTGGCAACAATTCAAACTGATAATATTGAAAATCTATCTTTAACAGTAGGAGGGAGAACGAATTATTTATTACCAGCTTCTGCTTACACAACTGGTAGTATTTTAAATGTTTCAACTTTTGAAAATTCATTTGACACTTCAGCATTTCAAGTTAGATTGAATTCAAAAATTGGTTCTTTTGGTGAATTAGATCATTATTTATCTTTAAAAGGAATAAAGAAGAATTGGATGATTGGTGCTTATGGAAAGTATAGGCAAGCAAATGGAAAATATCCTTATTCTTTTCAAAATGGAAATTCCATAATAAATGACTTACGTTCCAATAATGATTTTAAAGATTGGTATTCTGGTTTAAATTTAGCTTATCAATTTTCGAACAAGACCATACTTAGAATTAATTATAAAAACTTTGGAGCAGATCAAGGTTTACCAGGAGCAGTAGTTTTTTATAATTCATTTTCGAATCAACGATTATCTACATTAAATAATGGTCTGAATTTAAATTTAAATACAGAAATAAAACGTGTAGACTTTAGATTTTTTGGAAGTTACCAAAACGATTACACAAAATATACAGATCCTTCTTTTTTGAATTCGACAGGTGGATTAATTTCTCGTTATTCTAATCAAACAACTCATTTTGGAAGTTCTTTTTATAAATTGATTCGAAATAAATATACTTTTTTTGGTGGTATCGATTCAAAATATAGTGAGTTGAAATTCATTGACGAATCAAATCCTTTACCTAAAAGATTACATTCAACATACTTACTTGGGTTAACTTTAAATTTTTCTAAAATAAAGTCTGAAATTCAATTAACTGGTCAAGACATTTTAGAAAATAATCAATTAGGAGAAAGAGCGACGAATCAAAATAAAGTAAATCCATTTATATTGATTGAAAATCAAGAATTTGGAAAATGGAAATTTAAATTGAATGGTTGGTATAAAAGTTCGTTTAGAATGCCATCTTTTAATGAATTGTATTACAATGGAATTGGAAATGTTAAACTAAAACCTGAAGAGGCAAATCAACTTTCGTTTGGATTCAATTTTCAACCAAAAGTTAGAAAAACATACTTTAAAGTTATTTTGAACACCTATTATACTTCAGTAAAAAATCAAATTTTAGCCATTCCAACCAAAAATTTATTCGTTTGGTCAATGCAAAATATTGGTGAAGTTCATACAACTGGTTTTGAAGCTCGAATAGATTTAGGTTTTCAACTTAATGAAAAAAACAGGTTAGAATTAAATGGTAATTACACATTTCAGCAATC
>CALPUT020000097.1 GCA_943326825.2 Chryseobacterium gleum
AAACATGAAAATAATCTTCGCAACAGCAAACCAAAACAAAGCAAACGAAATCCAAAAAATCGTTCCAGCTGAAATTGAGATTTTAAGCTTAAAAGACATTCACTTCGAAGGAGATATTCCAGAAACACAGCCGACAATAGAAGGAAATGCCGTTCAAAAAGCAAACTTTATAGTAGATAAATTTGCAATGAATTGTTTTGCGGACGACACAGGATTAGAGATTGAAGCATTGAACGGAGAACCTGGAGTTTATTCAGCAAGATATGCTGGAGAAGAGAAAGACAATGAAAAAAACATTGATTTAGTTTTAGAAAAATTAGCGAATATAGAAAATCGAAATGCACGATTCAAAACAGTGATTGCACTTTCTATTGATGGTAAATTAGAAACATTTGAAGGAATTATAGAAGGAGAAATCATCAAAGAAAGAAGAGGAAGTCAAGGATTCGGGTACGATGCAATATTTGTTCCTAATGGTTATTCTCAAACATTCGCAGAATTATCAATGGAAGAAAAAAATCAAATCAGCCACAGGGCGAGGGCAATTAAAAAAATGGTTAATTTCTTAACTGATAAATAAGTTGAATATAAAATAGTTAAAAAATAAAGGTCTAAAAAAAAATCCTTTCCAATACGGAAAGGATTTTTTTTGATTATCTAAATTGATTAAATATCAATATTTGCATATTTAGCATTTTTCTCGATGAATTCTCTTCTAGGTGGAACATCATCTCCCATCAACATTGAGAAAACTTGATCACATTCAGCAGCATTCTCGATTGTAACCTGTCTTAATGTTCTGTGCTCAGGATTCATTGTCGTTTCCCATAATTGCTCAGCGTTCATCTCTCCAAGACCTTTGTAACGTTGAACGTTTACAGAAGATTCAGATCCAGAACCTTTGAACTCTTGAATCAAACGATCTCTTTGGATATCATCCCAAGCGTAGTTTGATTTACCACCTTTTTTAACTTGATACAATGGAGGTGTAGCGATGTAGATGTAACCATTCTCGATCATTTCTTTCATAAATCGGAAAAGGAACGTTAAGATTAACGTTTCGATATGAGATCCATCCACATCGGCATCACACATGATGATTACCTTGTGATATCTTAATTTTTCTAAATTTAATGCTTTAGAATCTTCTTCAGTTCCGATTCTAACACCTAAAGCAGTATAGATATTTTTAATCTCTTCGTTTTCGAAGATTTTATGGTGCATTGCTTTCTCAACGTTCAAGATTTTACCTCTTAAAGGCATAATTGCTTGGAACATTCTATCACGACCTTGTTTTGCAGTTCCACCCGCCGAATCTCCCTCGACAAAGTAAATCTCACATAAAGCTGGATCTTTTTCAGAGCAATCTGCTAATTTTCCTGGTAAACCACTTCCTGTTAAAACGTTTTTACGTTGTACCATTTCACGTGCTTTACGAGCAGCGTGACGCGCTCTAGCAGCTAAGATTACTTTTTCAACGATTAGACGAGCTTGAGAAGGATTTTCTTCTAAGTAAATCGCTAACATTTCAGAAACTGCTTGACTAACAGGTGCGGTAACTTCTCTGTTTCCTAATTTCGTTTTAGTTTGACCTTCGAATTGTGGCTCTTGAACTTTAACAGAAACAACAGCAGTCAATCCTTCACGGAAATCATCACCATCAATTTCTATTTTTTCTTTTGCAAGAATACCAGATTCGGTAGCGTATTTTTTTAACGTATTTGTTAAACCTCTTCTGAAACCAGATAAGTGAGTACCACCTTCATGTGTGTTAATGTTATTAACATAAGCGTGAATGTTTTCAGTATAAGAAGTATTATAAGTAATAGCTACTTCAACTGGAATACCTTCTCTTTCTCCTTCGAAATGAATAACGTCTGGAATTAAAGCTTCACGGTTACGATCTAAGTATTGTGCAAACTCGCTTAAACCACCTTCTGAATGAAAATTAGTTGATAAAGGTTTACCGTTTTCATCATTCTCACGATTGTCTGTAAGAGAGATTGTAATACCTTTATTTAAGAAAGCTAACTCACGCATACGTGCTGCTAACGTTTCAAAGTTGTAGATTGTGGATTCGAAAATCGTATCATCTGGCTTGAACGTTACGTAAGTACCTGTTTTATCAGAAACACCAACTTCTTTCACATCGTATTGAGGTTTACCAATACAATATTCTTGTTGGAAAATTTTTCCTTCTCGGTGAACCTCAGCTAATAAATGAGTTGATAATGCATTCACACAAGAAACACCAACACCGTGTAAACCTCCAGAAACTTTGTAAGTATCTTTATCGAATTTACCTCCGGCGTGTAAAACAGTCATTACAATCTCTAGAGAAGATTTTTTCTCTTTAGTATGCATTCCTGTTGGAATTCCACGTCCGTTATCTTTAACTGTAACGGAGTTATCTTCATTGATGAAAACATCGATTTGGTTACAGTAACCTGCCATTGCTTCATCAATAGAGTTATCTACAACCTCATAAACTAAATGGTGTAAACCTTTAATCCCTACGTCACCAATATACATGGCTGGTCGTTTACGAACGGCTTCTAAACCTTCTAATATCTGGATATTATCCGCTGAATAATCTTGATTCTTTAAATCTTCACTCATATTTTTCCTTTGAATTCGGCATTATTTGATGAACTCACAAATATAGTGAATGAAGGTGGTTTAAATCGATGTTAAAACGAAAATATAAGAGGATTTATCAACAAAATATTAACTTTTTGTGAAGTTGTTGATAAAGTTTTTAAGTTGAATTTTTCCAATTTTTTGATTTATATTTTTTTAGTCAAAAAAATTAAATAAACTCGAAGTCGACTCTTCTGTTTTTTTGTTTTCCTTCTTCGGTTTTGTTATTGTCAACGGGATTTTTTTCTCCTTTGAATTCAATTTTTAATCTGTCAGGACTTAATCCGTGTTGAACAAAAAAATCAGTAATTGCTTGCGCTCTTCTCCTTGATAAGTCTTCATTGTAAATGTCAGATCCGTCACTGTCTGTATTTCCAATTACTTTAATTCTTAAGTCGGAATGACCATTCACAACATGAATTAAACTCAAAAGAAAAGCATTATATTCTTCTTTTACATCCGCTTTGTCGTAATCAAAATACACAGGTTTAAAGACAAAGTTTTTGCGTTCCAATTCTCTTATTTCTGGAGCTTTTTCTCCATTCTTTAAATCTTTTCTATAGGTCTCGAACCAATTGTGTGTTTGAATCGTTTCATCCGTTTCAGAGAATTTCATTTTGGAACGGTAAAGAATTATTTTCCCTGTGTTTCGTTTACATTCAGAACTCGTATATTTTCCTTCCAAATAACCTGTGCTATCTATATAATTAAGTGTCGCCTCAACTAAACACCAAGAAGATTTTGGAGAAGTTTTTTTCTTGTAGGTTACTGTTTGTTTAAAGGTAATAGTATTTGGTTTGAACTCGGTTTTTAATTTCTTTAAAGAATATAAATCTGTTGAATAAAGTTCTTCTCTTGATTTCCCTTCAGTACTTGAAGATTTAATTTCTAAAAAAAAGATATTTCCTTGATCAATTTTTTTTCCGTCCTGAATAATAATTCCTTGCCATAAACCATTTAAATCTGATTGAGCATAACTTAATAAGCTTATAAAGACGAAAATTATGTTAATTGTTTTTAGCATTCTGTTTATTGTATTCGTAAAAACACAAAAAATGTTCCGAATTTTTAAATTTAATCTTTTTAGTCCCAAATTATAGAATGTTAAATTTGATTAATGGTTGTTTTGTTTAATAAAAATAAATTATCTTTGAACAAAACAAAATAGATTCGATTATGAAATTATTACTTTTAACAGTTTTATTAGCAGGAACGTGTATGAATAAAGAAGGAGAAAAAACAGTTGTAGATGAAAATCCAATTGTGAAACAATCAGTGCATCAATATAAGGTGAAAGATTTATCAGGAAAAGAATTTGATTTTTCTTCTTTAAAAGGTAAGAAAGTGATGATTGTAAATACTGCTTCAAAATGTGGGTTAACACCTCAATACAAACAATTGGAAGCAATTTATGATAAATACAAGGATCAAAACTTTGTGATTATCGGTTTTCCTTCAAACGATTTTATGCACCAAGAACCAGGAACAAACGAAGAAATCGCTGAATTTTGTCAGAAAAATTATGGTGTAAGTTTTCCAATGATGGACAAAGTGGAAGTGAAGGGTGATGATAAATGTGAAATTTACAAATTCTTAACTCAAAAGAGTCAAAATGGATTGGAAGATAATTCTGTAAAATGGAATTTTCAAAAATATTTAATTGATGAAAACGGTTATTTAGTAAAAGTAATTGCTCCAACAACAGAACCAGACGATAAAGAAATCATTGAATGGATTGAAGCAAAATAGGTTTTTTAATTGATAGTTAAGAGTTGATAGTTTATAGCTGTTAACTCTTAACTCTTCAATTATTAACTATCAACTATCAACTTCTAGATCTATTCTTCTCCATAATCCACTTAGACAGATATTTTGTACTTGATAGGCTATGGTGAATTAATAGTTGTCCTGTAAAATTTGCTTCACGATGTGACTCTAAATTCACTTTTAATTTTAAGATTTCATTTTTAAGAACGTTTCTGAAATACTCTTTATCAAAACGATTATTGATTATATCAATTCCATTTTTTTGAGCTTCTAACCATTTTTCTTTATTCGTTATGAAGTTTATCACTGAATTTACAATCAATTCAACTTCATTTTGAATTTCACCGTTCCACTTAAAATCTCCATTCATTCCTTCTGCTCCCATTGAAGTTGTCACGGAAGGTGTTCCATACATCATAGCTTCAGCAAGTTTTCCTTTTAAACCTGCACCAAAACGAATTGGAGCAAGTAATAATTTAGCATTCGAAATTACTTCTTTTGCACTTTCAGCTCTGCCAAAACAGAAAAAACGATCTTTAGGATTTTGTAAATTCGTTATTTTTTGTGAAGAATAAGCACCGTAGATATGAAGTTCCGTTTGTGGTAATTTTTCAGATAAAAGTGGCCAAATTTCTTCTTTTAGGAATAAAACAGAATTCCAATTTGGTTCATGGTAAAAATTCCCAATAAATACGATGTGTTTTCGCTCTTCAAATGTTTTCCATTGTAGGGTTTCTGATGCTGATAACTTAGGAAGCATGAAAGGAAGATACAATAATAAAGAAGAGTCAACCATGAAATGATTTATTAATAACTCCATTTCATATTCAGAAATAATCAACGTCAAATCACAGCGGTAAATACTGGCGATTTCTCTTTTGGCAGTATCTGAATTTAAATCGGAAAGTTGAAACTCTGTCTTTTCTTTAAAACAGTTTTGACGAGCTAATCTCAAGCAATGTAAATCCTCAGTATCTAGAATTCGTAAAGCATTTGGACAATGTTCAATAACCCTCCAGCCAAATTGCTCTTCTGTCATAAAACGATCAAAAAGTACAATCGAAGGATTTAGTTCCGTTATAAAATCATTGAAATTATCATTGTTTAATTCAATAGATACTTTACTAATTCCATTTTCTTCTATAGGGAACGAATAAAGACTATCTGCAGCTGAACTTGCAAAAGTAATTTCGTAATTTTCAGTTTTGAAAAAATCAATTAATTCCATCATTCTCCAGCCAGCAGCAGATGAATTTGGTTCAGGCCATACAGAGCCTATGATAAGTAATTTTTGTATCGATTTTTCCATTTTGTATTATTTACAAAGTTAATGTTAAATGTTTGTATAATTTTAAATGAAAAGTTCAATGTTGAAAGATTTACTTTAATATCAATAACTCAACGTATGTTAGCTTTAACTTTACGTCGAAATAATTAGAATTCATGAAATACCTTTATATTCCTATTTTTTGCGCATTGGTTGCTTGTGGATCGACTGATACAGAAGAGCCGAAAAATATTCAATGGTCTAAAGAAAAATCATCTGATTTTGGAAAAGAATTAGCGATTGAGCAAGAATTGGATATAAAATTATTTTTAGCTCAACACAAGGATTGGAAAACAGTTAAAACTGGAACTGGTCTTCAGTATTGGATTTATGAGAGTGGATCAGGTGATTCTGCTGTTTCAGGTAGAGTAGCAATGGTTAATTTTAAGATTTCATTATTGGATGGAACAACTTGTTATGAAACAGAGAAAGACGAATTAGAAAAGTTTATTATTGATCATAGTGAAGTAGAGACTGGAGTTCAAGAAGGAATTAAGAAAATGAGAGTTGGTGATAAAGCAAAGTTTGTAATGCCAAGTCATTTAGCTCATGGATTGGTTGGAGATATGAATAAAATCCCACCATTAAATCCAATTGTTGTAGATATTTATTTAAAAGAATTAAGATGATAAAGAAAATTGTTTTTGCAAGTTGTTTGTTTTCAATTGTTGCTTGTGAAGTTGAGGGTGTAAAGAAAGAAACAACTAAAGCCGATATTCCTTCAATTAAAAAAGAAATTACCGCTTTTAATTCAGATGATTTAGATGTCGTTTCAACTGAGAAATATCCAAACGGAATGGCCATTTCTTGGATGGAAACAGGCAAGGGTGAAGCTATTTCAAAAGGAGATGTTGTATTAATTGATTACAAAGTAACCTTGAAAAACGGAACTGTTGTTGATGGAAATCACTTACTGAATAAACCGAATTTTCCATTCATGGTTGGATTTGAAATGCAGACTAAAGGGTGGGAGTTTGCAGTTTCAAAATTAAAAGTTGGAGATTTTGCACGTGTTCAAATTCCGGGTAATCTTGCAAGAGGTGAAAAAGGTATTAAAGGATTAATTCCACCAAATGCTGTAAACTATTTAACAATTAGAATCCTAGAGAAAATGAAACCTACAAGAACAGTGGATGGAATTAAAGTTTGGTTGTTAGAAGAAAACAAAGCAAATAAAGTAACTTTTGATGATAAAAATATAGTGACGTTTCACAGTATGATTAGTAGTGAAAGTCATCCAATGTTCTTTAATTCTTTTAGAAGTAATCAGCCATTTATGCTGAAATCAACTGATAAAGGTGTGATTAAAGGTTTGTTAAAAGCGTTAAAAAAGTCTAAAAAAGCTGATCGAATGTATATTTACATTCCTTCTTCTCAAGCTTACGGAGAACTAGGTTTAGCTGAGTTTGTGAATCCAAATGAGGATATGTTTTACAACGTGTTAGTGATGGATGTCAATAAAAATTAACATAAAAAGCGTATATTTGCATCGCAAGTAAACAAAATCAAAATAAAGTTTCGATTCAACTATTTTTAGAATTGATTCAGAAAAGAAAGTAACATGTTAAAAATAGTAGTTTCATTTTTATTTTTAGTGACCTTATTTTATTCAAAAGCACAAGTTGCTATGGATACAATTGAAACTAAAGGTGGTAGGATGATTCTTTATTCAAATAAGACATGGCAATATGTTGAGGATCAAAAATTTAATGGAATATTAAATCCGAGGCTACATGCACTTGTTTCCAAAGATTCATCTTTAAGATTTGTTCAACGTTGGGACAATAATGTATGCTTTTCAACTGATCGTGCAAATGACATGAATAAGCTGAAAGATACACTTTGGTTGTGTGTGGTTGATGAGTCTGACGATGAGTTTGTTATGCCTGTTCCAGGAATGTTAACTTCACGTTACGGACCAAGAAAAGGTCGTAATCACAATGGAGTTGATTTGGATTTAAATACTGGAGATACAGTAAGAGCATGTTGGTCAGGAAAAGTTAGATATGCAAAATTTAATAATGGTGGTTTTGGAAATTTAGTTGTGATTAGACATCATAATGGACTTGAATCATTTTATGCCCACTTAAGTAAATTAATGGTTGCACCAAACCAATCTGTAAAAGCTGGTGAAGTTATCGGTTTAGGAGGGAATACAGGTAGATCTTTTGGTTCTCATTTGCATTTTGAAATTCGTTTTTACGATGCTGCGCTAAATCCTGAGGAAGTAATAGATTTTTCAGAAAGAAAATGTCGTGATCATAATTTATTAGTTCATAGATATCTATTTAAACCAGGAGCAAAACCAACAAATTTAGATGAGGAAGAAATAGAAGAGCCTGAAGTTGAATTAAAGCCAATTGAGTCTCAGCATAAATATTACAGAGTAAGATCTGGTGATACATTGACAGAAATTGCAAATAAAAATAGAACAACAGTTTCTAAGATTTGTCAGCTAAACGGAATTAGAGTAACAACTTCTTT
>CALPUT020000098.1 GCA_943326825.2 Chryseobacterium gleum
AAGGTACTATATCAAAATGGTGTATCTACTAATGGTATCGGTGTTTATTTTAGAAGCTTTAGAGCCATCTGTAATAAGGCTATTAACATGGATATTGTAGGGTATGAATGGTATCCATTCCGGAAATATAAAATTAAAAAAGAAAAAACCACTCCACGTGTACTTTCAATAGTTGAAATGCGTAATTACTTTAATCATGCTATTGAACCAAAACATTTATTTTATAAGAGTTGGTTAATAGGTAAATTGATATTTATGCTAAGAGGTATAAACTTAAAAGATTTATTACTATTAACTAACAAGAATATTAAGGGTGATCGTATTATATATAAAAGAGCTAAAACAGGTAAAATCTACAGTGTGAAAATAACTGATGAGGTAAAACAAATACTCACTGAATTCAAAGCAAATGAAACACTTTTAGGTATATTAAGCAATGTTGATTTAATAGATAAAGAAAAACTAGTTACCATATATATCCAAAAAAGAAAAGTAATTAACTCCCACCTCTCAAAAATAGGTGCTCAGCTTAATGTCAATGAAGATATTAGTACATATGTATTTCGTTATACTTATGCAAATATTGCGAAACAAATAGGTTACAGTAAAGACATCATTGCTGAAGCATTAGGGCATGAGTATGGCAATAGCGTTACTAATATTTATTTGGAACTATTTGATTTACAGATAGTTGATATGATGAATGAGAAAATTATTGATGAGGTGAATTTAAAACCTCATTCAACTCATCTATAAAATCTCCCATGTTTATTTCTAGTGCAGTAGTAAAATCATATAACCAAAATAGAGTTGGGGAGATTAGCCCTCTCTCCAACCTTGAAATGTATTGATAATCTAAACCAAGTTTATCAGCTAACTCAGCTTGAGTTAATTTCAATTTTAATCTTGTATCTCTAATATGTTTTCCAATTGCTTTATTAAAGGCAGATTTTTCCATATCTGCAAATTCAGAATCAATTTTTATTATCAACTAAACATATATGTTTAGTTTTTGTATATTTGAAAAATTACATAGACAAATTATATAATATGAAAAAACAATTACAAGCATTATCGTTAATATTATTTGTATTAATGAATACTAATATTTATAGCCAATATTGGGAAGCAGCAACACCTTTTTCTGGAGTAACTGGAGGTAAAAGTGTTGTCAGTTGTATGGAAATTTACAATAATGAGTTAATAGTTGGAGGAGATTATAATACAATTGGAGGCATTGTAGCTAATGGAATTGCAAAATGGAATGGAGTTAATTGGAGTAATTTAGGGCAATTAAATTTGGTGAATTCAATAGTGTCAGATTTAATCACCTACAATAATAAATTATATTTTATGTCTGATAAACTATATGTTTGGGATGGGAATACGGTTAATGCTGTAACTTATAATTCTAGTGGACAAACATTGAATATAAATGGAAATGGAGACTTACATGTGTTTAACGGACAGTTATACATTGTAGCATCTTCAAAGATTGTTAAGTATAATGGTGTATCTGTAACTGAAATACCTTTAACTACAATTGTTAAAGGATCACCTAGATGTTTAGATAATTTGAATAATATTTTATACTTAGGTTCAGATCAAGGATTATTCAAATATCAAAATAATATATGGGTTGATGTTACAGGGATATGTACAATGCCTCCGGTTATCATTGATATTGAACCGTATAATAATGAGCTCTATGTTTTAGGTTATTTTCCATCAATTGGTGGATTATCAATTAATAACTTTGCAAAGTTTAATGGGAATAGTTGGAGTCTTACTAGTTTTCCTGATAATAGTTCATTAAATATGAATACAAATCCATACGGAGCATTAAAATATAATTGCGGAACAAATCATTTAAATGTAATGAATAATGAATTGTATCTCGCTCATGTTTTTACCGGTTCACAGGCACAAATACAAAAATACTCACCATTGATAAAATTTAATGGAACTAATTGGATACAACTTTCTTTAAATTCAAGTGTAGGTTCAGGTGGTTGCTCTATTTTTTATAACAACACTTTATTCTGTGGTGGACAATTTTCATGGTTGTCTGATTCTCAGACTGTTGATGTGTATAATCATAAAATTGCTGGGATTGCAAAATTAAATACCTCTTTAACTGCTGTTAATGAGATAAGTAGCAAATATCAAAATATATACCCCAACCCAACATCGTCAGAAGTCAAAATAACAATTAACCCAAATCAATTAGGTAAATCATTTACACTATTTGATAATGTTGGTAGAGAAAAAATGAGAGGTGTGTTTAATTCTACTGAATATATACTCAATCTTGAAAGATTTGAGCCTGGTATATACTTGTTAAAACCCTCAGAGGAAGAGACTCAATTTAAAATCGTTAAAAATTAATGGCTTAAAAACCATCAAAGTTATTAACATTATTTTATATTTTTAAGATATTGATTATTAACTACTTAATGTAAACGCATCTAGAGTAGGTTAAATAACTAGTATAAACAACTGAAAATCAACTAATAGAGACTTGAATTGTTAATAAAAATTTTAAAGAAAAATTGCTATTGAAAAGTAATCCTGTATCTTTGGCTTGGCAGTAATTACATTGGTACAGTATGGTAATAAAAGCCTCCAAATACACCTGCAAGACTGAAACTCAAATTGAAAACACAAAGACTGAAATTTTAAGGCTGATTTGAAAATATTCACATTTTAAATTCATGTTTTTCATTATGAGAAAAAAATATTATCCTATTAGAGTAAGTAAATGCTTAAAACTAGAAGACATATTAGGTGATAATGTAAATGGTTTTAAAGAACATTATAAAATAAGAGAATGGATTTTTAATTATCCTGAACATATCTATAGAAGAGTATACCGCTATTATTTATATAATCTAGAAAAATTGGAATTAAACAAAGAAGCTATTAAACTGCTTAAAGATCAGCTTGAAATACATTATCCAGATTTGTTACAAGGTATAATAGATAGAAGAAATAAATATAGATCAAAGCCTATTAATTAATTATATATACCACTCTCTGACGGATCCATACATAACAATCCCCCCACACTTAAAATAATTCAATATCCCCCACCATTTTTTAAAATAGTAAATCTTAAAGGGAGAGTATATCTTGCTTTTTATATTGCACCAAGATTATTTTAAATCATATTTTGGTGCATTAGTATATATATAAGTATATAGCTATTTCTTTTGCCTACGGCAGCATTATTCCAACTCTTAATTAATGATAATTATTATTAATTAAATTAAAAAAATATGGAATTTGAAAAGGCAAAGCGTAGTAAGTGCAAGATTAAATTATCTATTGCAGGCGCAAGTGGAAGTGGTAAGACCTATTCAGCTATTAGTATAGCTAAAGGCATGGTAAAAAATCTTAATAAGGTAGCAGTTATTGATACCGAAAATGGCTCAAGTCATTTATATTCTCATCTAGGTGATTTCTCAGTTTTAACTTTAAGTGCACCCTATTCCCCTGAAGTATATATATCAGCTATTAATGAAGCCATCAAAAAAGGGTTTGAGTGCATCATTATAGATTCCCTTTCTCATGAATGGCAGGGCATTGGTGGCATTATAGATATTCATGGGCAAATGGAGGGTAACTCGTTTACCAATTGGAGTAAGGTTACACCTAGACACAATGCTCTAATTCAAACTATTGTTAATGCACCTATTCACATAATTGCTACACTTCGCTCAAAAACAGAATATGTCATGCAGCAAAAAAATGGTAAGACAATACCTGAAAAAATGGGTATTAAAGCTGTTCAACGTGATGACACTGAATATGAGTTTACCGTAGCTTTTGAATTAAACCAATTTCATCAAGCAACTATATCCAAAGACAGAACAGGCATGTTTAAGACTGATACTAATCTTATACTTAGTGAACTAATAGGTAAAAGAATTACGGATTGGTGTGATATGGATGAGCCTAAAAGCAGTAAAGACATAAAGCAAAAGCTTTTAGAATGTGGTGATTTAGATGAGTTAGCTGAACTGGTAAAAACCAATCCAAATTACTCAGATATAATGAGGGAAGAAATTGCAATGAAAAAAGAAGATTTATACTTAATTAACCAACATAAATATAAACAAAATGGACATGTACAATACTAATAATTTTGATGTTATGACAACTGTTACAGCATCAAGTCAAGAAGAAAAATCAGAGTTATCTACAGCAAAAGTATTTATTGAAGCTAATACTAGTGCTATGACTATGAGAGAATTAAGGGATGAGCATATCATCCCTGTTTTTGCAACTAGTAATGAACCTCTGATTTCACATCATGAATTAATTGATTGCGTTTATAAAATTGCTAAAGACTGGTTTAATGATGAGGTGGTACTTGAACCAAGTGTTAGAGTATCTCATCCTATTAAAGGTAGAATACCTGAAGCAAAATATAAAAGAGCTAATGAATTAATGCCATGGGAACAGACCTTATATTATGAGAGGATGATGTTCTGTATTGAAGTACCAACTATTATGCATGATATAGCTGGAAATAAACTGAGTTTAACTATTGGAGGTGTAAAATCTTTTAGTACTGACAACCTATATGGTAAAAGACCTGGTGGTGAGCAACGATTACAATTATTTATTGGATTTAAGAATCACGTATGCTGTAATCTTTGCATTAGTACTGATGGTATTAAAGCAGACTTAAGCATAAGGAGTTTATCTGATTTAGGGAAAGCTGTTGAGCAGTTGTTTCATTCCTATAATCATAAGGCACATGTTGAAATGTTACAAGAATTGAGTGCTATTAAAATTACGGAAGATGAATTTGCACAAGTAATAGGTAAAGCTAGGTTATATAAACACTTACCTGATTTCAGAAAAGCTGAGTTGATGCCTTTACTATTCGGTGACCAACAAATGGGTGCTGTAGTTAAAGATTTTTATTCAGATGAAAACTTTAATGCAGAAACACATACTGCAAGTATTGATTTGTGGAGATTATACAATCTATTTACAGGAGTAAATAAAAGCACTTACGTTGATCAGTTTATACCTAGGGCAATTAATGCACAAGAAATTGTGTTGGAAATAGCTCAACACAAGTTGGGTAAAAAGGAGAGTTGGTATATGTTGTAAAAATTAGGGAGAGAATTTTATACTCTCCCTTCCTTATCTTAATTTCCTCTGTTGTTATACAACGTATCTATTTTTTCATCTTGATTAGATATAAATATAGTTAAGTCCTGAAAAATGATAAAAAGTTCAGGTAAAAAGTCTTTACCTTTTCTAATTAAAGTAGGATTTACCCAATATACTTTCTTATTCTTGTAAGTTGACTTTTTTATTGAACCTTGATATACTAGACCAAAAGCAATTAGAGAATTAAGTGAATTTTTAACTGTTCTTTGTGTAAATCCTAATTCTAAAGCAAGTGTTTTTGTTGTAAAGGGAATATCATTCTTGTCAACTAAAGCATTAGTGAAAAATGAGATATATGGACTTATTAAAAACAAAAGTCCTACATCTAACTTTAATTTATTTAAATCATCTCCATGTGATTTAATTATATTTAATACTGCCTCAGTATCTAGTGTAACGTATTTTTCACTGGACACTATCATTTTATCCTCTATTTTTGTTTTAGTTAGCATAATATTTGCTTCTTTTAATAATTCACCAGTATTTCTATTTACCACATGATAATTATTTAGATTAATTTTAACTTTTTTGTTTTTTCTTGCTATCATTTTAAATATTTATTGTCAAAAAGGTAATATATTACTAATTAGCACTATTTTTTAGTAATATATTACTATTTTAAATTTATAAAACTCACATAATCAATTGCTTAAAAAAATTGATATTATTATTATTAACAGTAGTAATTAGAGATACTTATATCAACTTTAGCTGATCGGCACATTACATTATTATACAACCTGTATCCATTTGTTGTGTAATTTTTACTTTTACATCTAGGAACCAATATATCTTGACTATTTTCATATATTTTCCATTTAACATTAATTTCTCTCATAATTATAAGGGTTTTAATAGTACACTTATAGAGTACCACAATACTCTATAAAAAGCACAAAGTTCAACAATGATAAGGGATTGATGCCATTCATGGGTAAAGTATGAACTTTGAGTGAATGGTAATCCCCCTTAAATTTTAAAATCAGTAATGCTTTTCAGTAGTTGTTTTCAGAGACGGAATGCAGTGTATGCTTTCCCAATAATAAAATATACATTGCAAAGATATAAAAGATTATATAGTAACCATAATTTTGATTAAAAAATAATCTTTTTTGTGTTAGGTGATGTGTTTTCTTATACACTTCTATATTAGTATAATAAGCTCAACTTTAAATAATAATTATAGCTAATAGTAAGTATTATTAAACACTTTTTTCAATTTAACAACCATTCATATATCTTTGGTGAGATAACAGGATTTATGCTCAGTTGCTCTCGTTTTCAAGGTTAGCTAATACTTCTTCCCATTTTTGTTGTAGCAATGCTTTATTGGGTAATTTGGTTTTATAATCTGCTACCAATGTTGGGGATAAGCTTCTGTTTAAAGCGTATTCTACTACGGTATCGTCTTTACCTTTACACAAGAGAATACCTATACTTGGGTTTTCATGTTCTTTTTTAACATCTCTATCCAATGCTTCTAAATAGAAATTGAGTTGCCCCAAATGTTCCGGTTTAAACCGTTCATTTTTTAGCTCAATAGCTACCATACAGTTTAAGCTCCTATTGTAGAACATTAAATCAACTGCAAAATCTTGGTTACCTACTTGCAATGGATATTCTTCCCCCATAAAGGCAAAATCTCTACCAAATTCTAGTAAAAACTTGGTAATATTACGTGCTATTGCTTTCTGTAAATCCTTCTCCTGGTGATCATCTGGTAGATGCAACAATTCAAATACATAGGTATCTTTAAAAGTATTACTAATATCTTGTGGTAATTCTCTCGACAGTGGTGAGAGTTTTGCATCAGCCAACATAACTCTCTCATAATAAGAGCTGTTTACTTGTCTTTGTAATTCAGATTTAGACCATTTTTCTTTTATTACCATTCTAATATAAAACTCTTTTTCCATAAGGGTTTCACATGTCAAAATGATTAAATTATTTGTCCATGTAATTTCTCTCACCAGTAGTGAGAGTTTTGAATTGTGTTGATAGGTTTCATAAAACTGCTTCATTCTCCACAAGTTTTGAGCGGAGAAGCCTTTTAAATTAGGTTCAGATTTTTGAATATATTCAGCTAAATCTTTGATCACAGATTTACCCCAAGTATTTGATTTTACCTTATTGTGTAGGTATTCACCCACTTGCCAATAAAGAGTAACCAATTCTTTATTTACTGCTTGGTAAGCTCTAGCTTTTGCCGAAGCAATGAGAGTAGTAATTTCTGTAAACTGTTGTTGTAATTCCATAGGTTTTACTATTTGAATAGGTTTTGCTTCTACTAACATATACCATGTAATTGTGAAGCAAATTATTTTGAAATCACAGAGTATATGCTACCACTAAAAGTAATAATTTAGTTTATAAGCATAAAATTAATACATAATAATTAGATTATTATGTCTCACCATAATTAAAATATATTTACTTTTACTATAATATAAACCTAATAAGTTTACATTTTAAATAATTAAAGTTTAACAAGGCTTAAGCGTGCAAATAAATTGAAAATGCATTTTGGATAATTCTTTAAACTCTTCTCTCATAAGACTTTCAGTTGGTTAGAGCATCTGACTGTTAATCAGAGGGTCCCTGGTTCGAGCCCAGGAGAGGGAGCAATAAAACAAAATGAGAATGAATGCGAAAGCTTCATTCTCATTTTTGTTTTACCTCATTTTCATTCTGTTTCTCGTTCTGAAAAAATCAAAAATGGCAAAACAAAAGAACACAGACAACAAAAAGTTGCATTCCAAATTAATGGACCAAAAAAAGAATAAGAAGCAACTTCAGAAAGAGAAAAATCAATTACGACTTCGTGAGTTGAATAAGTTGGCTGGACAAATTCTGAATCAGAAAACAGAAGATTAGAATAATCTATTCTATTAATATATAATAATAAAGTGCAATTTTAACAATGCATATAATGTTTTGAAATAACCTAAATCAGTTTCTCTTAATATCACGCAAAGTCTTCTCTATATTAAATTCT
>CALPUT020000099.1 GCA_943326825.2 Chryseobacterium gleum
AATTTACCATCCGTTTCATAAATCACAAAATCTGGAATAATTTGCTGAAAGTTTTTGGTGCTTTCTTTCATCGAACCTCCCGGTTTTGGATTCAAACGAACGATTTCATCAATTGCTTCTTTTAAATCTTCATCCGAAATTTCTAATTTCTTTTGAATTTTATCATAATGTTTCTTAATGAATTCTTCGAAATGATCTTCAACAATTTTCTTAGCTGTAAAGCGAGTGATATCCCCATCGTGATTGCGTTGTAATTGCAATAACAAACATTCTCTCAAATCTCTCGCACCAATTCCTGCTGGATCTAATTCTTGAACCAATGTTAATACAACTTCAACTTCTTCTTCCGTAACAATAATGTTTGCAGAAAAAGCTAAATCGTCAACAATCGCTTCAATTTCTCTATTTAAATATCCCGATTCATCCAAATTACCAATAATCGTATCGGCAATCATGAATTGATCATCAGTTAAATCCAATAAGTGTAATTGTTCTGTTAAACTCTGTTGAAACGATTGTTCTCCTGATAGAGGAATAACTCGCTCTTCATCGTCTTTACTTGTATTATTGGTTTGCGTTTTGTAATCAGCTGAATCCTCATCAAAGTAATCTGAAATATCAAAATCTTCATTTTCATTATCAGAATCGTCAAAATCTTGATCGCCATCAATATCATCATCATACTCATCATCCGAACCTTCTTCTAAAGCTGGATTCTCTTCAATTTCTTGTTTGATTCGTTGATCTAATTCCATAGTCGGCACTTGCAACAATTTCATCAATTGAATTTGCTGCGGCGATAAACGTTGTTCTAGTTTTTGAGCTAAATATTGTTTTAATGCCATACTTTTTAATTTTGAATTTTAAATGATGAATTTTGAACTGAAATCAAAAATTAAAACTCTGCATTTTGAGGTGTTCTTGGGAAAGGAATCACGTCACGGATATTTGTCATACCTGTAACGAACATTACCATTCTTTCAAAACCTAAACCAAAACCTGCGTGAGGAACAGAACCGAATTTACGAGTATCCATATACCACCACAATTCTTCTTCATGAATATTGAAATCAGCACATTTTTTCTTTAAGACATCTAAACGCTCTTCACGTTGAGAACCTCCAACTATTTCACCAATTCCTGGAAATAAAACATCCATTGCCGCTACCGTTTTTCCATCATCATTTTGACGCATGTAAAATGCTTTGAAAGCTGCTGGATAATCAGTTAAAATAACTGGACATTTGTATTCTTTCTCAACTAAGTAACGTTCATGCTCAGATTGTAAATCTGTTCCCCACTCTACTTCGTATTGGAATTTTTTCTTTTTATAATGGTTTGAATTACGCAATACTTCAATTGCCTCCGTATACGTCATTCGTTTGAAATCATTGTTTACAACAAACTCTAAACGCTCTACTAAACCTAATTCATTTCGCTCATTTTGAGGTTTTTGAGATTGTTCTTGTGCATCTCTATCGTGTAAGAATTTTAAATCGTCTTTACAATTGTCTAATACGTATTTACAAATGTGTTTTAAAAACTCTTCTGTCAAGTTCATGTTATCATTCAAGTCATTGAAAGCAACTTCTGGTTCAATCATCCAGAATTCAGCTAAGTGTCTTGAAGTGTTTGAGTTTTCTGCTCTAAAAGTTGGACCAAATGTATAAACTTGACCTAAAGCTAATGCAGCCAATTCTGCTTCTAATTGACCAGAAACTGTTAAGTTTACAGCTTTTCCAAAGAAATCTTCTTTGTAATTTACTGTTCCATCTTCATTCAAAGGTGGATTTTGAGGGTCTAAGTTTGTAACACGAAACATTTCGCCTGCACCTTCTGCATCAGATCCAGTGATGATTGGTGTATGTAAATAGAAAAATCCTCTATCGTTGAAAAAACTATGAATCGCAAATGAAACAGCATGACGAATTCTGAAAACAGCTCCAAATGTATTCGTTCTAAAACGTAAATGAGCTTGCTCTCTTAAATAATCTAAACTGTGTTTTTTTGGTTGCATAACCGTTTTTTGAACATCATCAGGATTTGCTTCACCAATGATTTCCAATTCTTTAACTTGTAATTCAAAAGCTTGACCTGAACCTTGAGATTCTACCAACGTTCCTAAAAGACTAACTGCAGAAGCTGTTGTGATTTTCTTTAAGATTTGCTCATCAAAATTATCAAACTCTACAACTGCTTGCAAGGTATTAATAGTTGAACCATCTGTTAATTGTATAAAACGATTACTTCTAAAAGAACGAACCCATCCTTTTACCAAAATCTCTTTTCCAATCTCTGGTTTTTCGAAAATACTTGCAATTTTTACTCTTTTCATTTTGATTTTTTTATTGAAAAAGTAAAAATAAACAAATAATGCTCATTTTCAACAGTGCATTATTAAGAATTTTGCCAATTTGTCTTTTTAATAACCATCAATATCAACCTGACGCATAACTGCAAAGAATTTAAGAACCCTTTCTCCGATTCCTGGAACGTCCACATGAATTAAATAAACACCACTTGAAGCCATAATCATTGCTTCATTATTCATATCCCAATCGAGGAATGTTTGGGGATTATCTTTTTTAAACGTCTTAATTAATTTACCACTTGTTGAAAATATTTTAATGGTACATTTTTGAGGTAAATTGGTTATTTTAACACGCCCTTCCACTTTATTACGCTCGTATTCAGAATAAGCCAAATATGGATTTGGAACAACATTGATCAATTTCAATGCTTCTGCCATAGCTGCATCACTATTTGTCAAAGTACTAATTCCACTCATATTCCATGAGTACATTGGGTTACCATTATTCAATCCGTTCGCAGTGAAATTTTTATATTCTTTCTGAACACGAAGTTTGATCTTAACATCTGTTGACAATAAATGCTGATTTTGAGTTAGTATAGGATTCATTACCCAAGCTAAACTATTATACAACATCCTCTTATCTGTTCCATTATTAGAAGATTCAATCGAAGTCATTAAATTATATATTTCGTTCGATGATTCATTGTAAGCGCCAATGTCAGAACCACTTATAATACCATTAATTGTAGCCTGTTTAAAATTAAAAATATAAACAGCATGTTGTCCTCCAAAAATAGGATTTCCGTTGTTATCAATTGTATTAGAAGTTGGATTCCAAATCATATCTGAACCATTATCATTAGCTAAAAAAGAATTTTCACCAAATGCTATATATAATCTTGCTCCAGAAACGACATCAATAGCATAACCCGGAAACCAACCCATTCCTGTCCCTGAATTATCAGGTTGCCCATTTTTATTAACACTTTGACTTTTCCTCAAGCCTCCAGCAATTGCGCCTCCCACAGTTAAATTCTGATCTCTGCCTAATTCAAAAACTGGGCAATGAGTCCATTTAGATTTATCATTCGTAAATACCAAATCAATATTTGGAAGAAAACTAATAGATGCATTATTTTTAGAAGTACCTGGCAATGGAATATTTGCTGTGCCTAATGGCATATTATAATAGGCTAATGGCATATAATCACATTGGTAACCAACCAATCGATGAGGAGCTATTCCTCCATTTAATAATTTAGTATAGAGCTTTGATGGATCTCGATTAACCTCATCTTTATAACAACTAGGATTGAAAAACTTTAAACTCTCATTATTATCAGCAACCGGCGCTTCGTAAGTCCCAGAACGAATCCAGTTTGTTGGATAAAAAGCATCATTATCTGGTATAAAGGACAACCAACGCAACGATGAATCTTCAAAAGTCATGGAAGAATTTATAGGTGAAGCAAATTTATCATACACAGTAGAACCTCCAGTATATTTTTCTTGTTTCAACTGAACTGAAACTCCCCATTGCGGAATTATTTGTTCATTTTCAATTGATAAATTGGTTTGAGAAGTAACTGAATCAATCAACTGTTTAGAGGAACTATTATTTGTATATCTATAAATAGTCCAACTCGCAGTATCAGTAGAGTTACTATTTGTTGGGATGTAATTATTAAACTTACACTCGAAGTAACCATCAACAACATTCAATGGATCAACAACTTTCACTTTAATAGGAGAACTATTCGAAGCATAAGTTAATGAAGGTGAAAAACCATTTGAAAGAATAGAATTTATAGAACTTTCAGTTAATTCTACCTCGTTAAATCCATTTCCATACCCATCCAAACGTGTTATTTCAGGTGAACTACCATAGGAAATCGATTCATAAGTTCCACCATTTTCAGGTGAAGGATTATGAGGGATTGCCTGCATCACTTTTACATTTCCATATGTTGCTTTTCTACTGTTAATATAAACTTTTTTCTGACCATCCAATGCTGAAGGATCATATGGAATGTATTTTTTGTAATTATTAGTCCCGTATGCAATAGCCATGTAATAATAAGTTTTAAAATTGACTAATGTATTCGCCCCTGAAGCAAATAAATCTTTGTTCACTTTAAAAGAATGGCTAATTCCCTTATTTTCACCATTTACTTTTTCAACTGGAATACTTGCATTTAAATTCTGATCAAACTCAAAATTAATAATGCGAGAAAAAGAATCTTTGATATCACACTGAATAATTAATCTGGCCTTGTCAACATCTTCTAAATCCGAAACTGAAACAGTATTATTTTTTAATTGATAGATTTGGTAACCTTGAAACCTATAATATTTATCAGCATTTGGATTCGATGAAAAAATAAAAGGATCAAATTCAGTATATTGTTCTTTATAATTATTTGAGCCTATTGGATTATCTAAAAATAATATTACTTCATTACTCAATTCTTGAATGGATAAATTTGGAGCATGTGGACCATCTAATACTTTAAAACAATTTTCAAATAAGGCTTGGGCTTTATCATCTGCTACTTTTAATACTTTTACGGACTCAAATGGATCTCCACTTTGCGCTCTTGCCCAAACAACACCAACAGTGATATTATTTACAGCACCCGGTTTTAAAATAAATGGTCCTGCAGATTCTAAAAATCGTCTATCGTTCGGGACATTTCCTGCTGTTTGTTCAGTCCAGAGAGGTTGTGGCACTCCATTTGTTCCCCATCCTAGTGGATCAGTATCGCCAGGAAACATAAAATCACATTGTACATTTGGATCAGCATCAGGATCTGAAATATGTCCACTCCCCCCGTAAACAAAAGGAGTTCCATCTTTCCATCTACCTCTTAAATAATTGTAATAATCAAATGCAGCTGTGGGATCTGTTTGATTGGGATTTGCTCCATTTGTAGAATTACTATAATATAAAAAACGACGCATTCCGTAACGCTCATTGTCAATGACTCCATCGCCATATCCAATTCCATTCAAAGCTTCGCCGGGGCCTATTCCAAAGGCATTATCTATTCCATCATCATCTTGGTAAGGTCCTTCGAAAAAATCAACTCCAACCGCAGGAGGGTTCTCTCCATATCCTTTATACCCAGCATAGGTCATGTCGTAACTATTGCCGTTATAATAGTATCCTATACCTCTATTCACATCGCATCCGACATAATCATCTGTTGGGTTTCCTAAAGCACCATCCGTGAAAAATCCAAAATAGGTATTGTACAATGTCTGAGTTCCTCTATTGATTAATTCATAATTATAAAAAGTCATGTTATTGATTTCATCATTTGAAGTAAATGCAAAAGCTTGCGCTCTAATTTCCATTCCAATAGGATCTGCCGTTGTTTCTGTGTGTAAGTTTCCTTTATCATTCATTACCCACCAAAAATTTTGATCTCCATATAAAGAAACTCGCTTATCCGTTTTACAATTTTTAGTTTTATGAATGTCATACCAGGGATAATCACCATCTAGATAATTGTACTCTCCATCATCATTATAATCAAAAAAGGGAGCTAGATAATGATCTTGTCCTTTAGATACATCTCCATGAGCAGGCCATTTTTTTACAATTTCAGGTATATGATAATTCGGAAATAAAGTGGCTTGATTATTTGTGCCATTTGCTTGATCTTCAACTCCTGTTTCAAACCATGCATTAAATTCACTCACTTGATCAAAAGTACTTACAAAGTGTTGATCATATTTAAAACAATCATCTATAGAAACATCTGCAAAATTGTTTGATAAAGGACCTGTCCAATAATCTTGACCTTCTCTGTACCTTAACGCTGCTAATTTTAATTGATTATTAACATCTGTTCCACCAAGCCAAAGTGCTGCAGTAAACAAACACATAATACCTGAATTTTTAGGAATTTCGTATTGTGAATAATTTTGAGTTGGAATTTGCCATAAATTTCCTGCTGTATGAACCATTGCACGCACATTATTGATTTCCATTAACGTAGTCGTTGATGGTGGAACACATCCTGCTGCTTTTGGTGAAGGTTTAAATGCAGGTTTATTTAATGGAATCCCCCCTAAAGGTTGAGAAAGTGTTATATATGAAACACTTAAAGTTATAGCTAATAGTAAATTCTTCATAAATGAATGTGCATTCTATCTGAAATAGAATAAAAAGTAAAGTTCAAAAATATATAAATCCTTTAAGCTAACGTTCTTCTAGAACCTAAAAATACTGAACAAATTTAATTAATAGCGATTTAATATCTTCGTATTCTTTAAAACTCAACTCTTCATATGTATCGAAAATATCGTGATAATGTTTATTCGGTCCTTGCGTATAAATGAAAAATGAAGGAACTCCTTTTTCTGAAAACCAATAATGGTCTGAGTTTGCGGCTGGGCCTCTTTTTTTAACCTGAGTCAACAATTGGTTTTCTTCATTGATCTTCACCAATTGATTAAATTCGTTTTCGAATTTTGTAGCATTAACAACTGTGATTCCATCTTCACCACTTCCCATAATATCTAAATTTATCAAGAAATTAATTTTAGACAATGGTATTGTGGGATGTTCAACAAAATAGTGTGAACCAACTAATCCTATTTCCTCCCCAGCAAAAGCAATAAAAACAAGATTATAATCACTTGGATTTTCTGAATAGTATTTTGCCATACTCAATAACATGGCTGTTCCACTTGCATTGTCATTTCCTCCTGGAAAAAAGGTATCCGTTCCCATTTGTCCTAAATGGTCATAATGAGCAGAAAAAACAATTGTTTTGGCTTTTCTTTTACCTTTTTTGAATGCTATTATATTTCTTGAAGTATAATTCTGAATCCACTTTGCTTCAATATTTACATCCAATTCTTGGCCTTCTTTAAAAATGGAATCTTGAATTTGAATGTATGGAAATTTGAATTGAGTTTGAGAAACAGACCAAGTAAATTTTTGATTCACAACTTCTAAAACAGGTAAAACTTCAGCTAATTGATCTGTTAAACCAGCTAAAAGTTTTAATGTATCTTTGGATACTTTTGAAAAATTAAAAGCAACAGCATTGTATGTATTACTTTGTTTAATTAATCCAATTTCTTTTTTCAACTGTTCTTTATCTAAAGCTATTTCTAATGAAACTAACTTTGGATGCCAAATCATTTGACTTGAAGCACTTGATGGATCTACTAAAAAATGAATGCCTGGTATTAATTTTTTAGTCCCCTCAATCACTTCCATTTTCCTTGGGAATGAATTTACATTGAACTGGAATTTTTGAAAAAATATCTTTTTATATGGCTTTAATCCTATTTTTTTAAACTCTGAAACGATAAATTCAGCTGCTATCGAGTCCCCTTTGTTAACGTATCCTCTTCCGTGAAATTCAGTAGAACAAAGTGTTTCAGTAATTCTCCTAACATCTTCAATTTGAGCATTAATCGAACCAAATATTAAGCAAAAACCAAATAAACTGAAGCTTTTTAAAAAATTTATTTTAATCATTAAGCGTAATATCTTCTTTTGATTTTTTGCATGAATTCTTCAACGGTCTCACTCTGAATATCCCAGTTGTTTAATGTTCCGATTTCAGCAACTTTCAAAAATGCATTTTGACTAGAAGTTTGATTGTCCAATATTTTAACTGCATTAGAAAAGTCCTCACTTGAACCATCAAATAACTCATTGATATATTGTAAACGCTCATTCAAACCGAAAGAT
>CALPUT020000100.1 GCA_943326825.2 Chryseobacterium gleum
TTAAAGTATAAATCTCCACCACTATGTAGTGAATTTGGATTAACATTTTCAGCATCTTCATTGAATGGATCTAACATCCAAAATTGTATAAATTCTATGTTTGTTTGTTCAAAATCATTTGTTGTTAATCCTCTCATAATACCTCCCCATTTATTTTTAGGGTTAGAGAATGTCCCATCAGAATTTACAGTAGAAGAATTAGCTTCATAGTTATACATCCCTCTTTCGGTTGGATAATAAGCTAAATCTAAAATCGGTAAATTTTGAACTGAGCCATATGCTAATTGCGTATTTGGAAATAAGTCTTTTGAAACAACCATTCTCATACGGCTATCCGAAAGCATCGTTGGATCATTTGCTATATTACTGGGGGTTAGTGAGTTTCCTTGCCCGTTTAAAAGTGGATCAATTGTGTACCATGCTAATTTTGATCTGTTAAAACCAGCTGATAAATCTTTTAAATTACCTTCAGGAAATAAATCTATCTGACCTTGAGGAATAGAGGCTAATCTCCATGCGGTATATGTTCTTAAATCTATCGTACTTTGAGCGCCCTCAAAATCATCTACATAAGAAGTACCTCCTTTGTTTATAACTTTAGGAACACCTGGTATTAAATGAGCAAATTCACCGCTAAAAGATAAAGTAGATTTTTCTTTAGTAGATATTACCGGCAATAAATCTATCATTTTAGTTAAAAAAGGTAATTCTGTTTTGTAAGCAATATCAAATCCTAGAATATTATTTTTAAATGGCTCAGAACCAAAATCAACTTTTTGAGTAACAGGTCGCTCCATCATTCGCATCCAAGTAGCACCAACATTTAAATTTTTACTAAATCTATAATTATATCTAGAACCAATTAAAGAACGAGCTTGAAAACCAAATACAGAATTACTTTCTATTGAAATTTTAATTGGAGTATTTGATTCTAAAATCCCTGAATTTAATATTTTAACTCTTCCTAAATTGTAATCTACAGTATAATCTGAACCTTCAACCAACTTCATACCTCCAGCAGTAACAGATACAGCTCCCTGAGGTACATTTAATGCATTTAATGGAATATCAGAAGAAACCGAGGATTGATACTCTCCTTTGAAACTAAATCTGTTTTTAGATGGAATTTGTTGTGCTGCTGTTTTAGTAGAATCATACAGTTCTGTAAAAGCAACTTGATTAATTACAGCAGCTGAAACACCCTTATCTTCT
The DNA here is from genome assembly GCA_943326825.2 of Chryseobacterium gleum. GTDB lineage: Bacteria > Bacteroidota > Bacteroidia > Flavobacteriales_D > Crocinitomicaceae > CAIUKX01. The sequence continues at coordinate 1,213 of CALPUT020000100.1, forward strand.
AATTTTTTCGCTAATGTTTTACCAAAAGGTTCAATGGTCGAAAAATAAATCCGACCGTTTTTAGTGTTAATCGTTCCCCCATTATCTGATTTATTTCCAGCTAAATTGACTGGAACAAAATCAAAAAGACCATCTGAAAAAGGTTGATTATTGGTGTTGATTTTATCCATTTCAAGCAATGTGACTAATTGACGATCATTTGCTAATGGAAAAAATGGAACCAAAACAGATGTTTGTGGATTATTATATAAAATATTTAATTTAAACCCTTGTTGACCAACTTGATAAGCTCCTATTGAATAAACATTTTTCATCATTAAATCCCATAATTTGTTAGATGGATTTGTGATTGTTGGTTTTATTAATTTTAAGAAAAGTGCATCTTTACCCGCACTTCCATCAGTAGAAAATTCACCTACTTGATATGTCGAACCCATGTAAGTGTATTCATAAGCAACTGCTAATACCTCATCATTATTTAATGGTAGATTTAATGAAATAAAACCTAACAAAGAATTATATGAGTACTCTTGATCTGTTAATCTTCTGGCGTTTTCAATTTTTTCATAATGAGTAGCTTGTTGAAAAGGACCAGGTGTAGTTACTTGATTTGCCAATGTATTTACTGCAGTCGAAAAGGATCTAAGCGTCGGTTGACCTGAAGCCCACCCATACAATCCATTTGCATCATTATCAGGTATTTGATAATTAGAAAAAGTACCTGGTGCCCCTTGACAATTAGCAGCTTTTTCTTCACCTAAATCAGTAAAAGCTATAATATTTCGTGTATTCTCGGTTGCATTTGTTTTATTCGTTACCCAAACCTCCATTTTAGTTATACTAACACCGGAAGTCACGATTGGTAAAGTTGCCATAGCATCATCGTAGTGATTGTGATGATATAAATTTAAGAAATAATGTCTATTCGCTTCATAATTATCACCCTGTAAATCAAACGTTTGAACTTGAGCCTTACCTGTAACATTGATTTCTTGACGTTTTCCTTTCGAAGAAGCTGCAATTAAATCAACAGTAGCTCTTCCAAATTTTAATTGTGTATGAGCTCCAAATAAAGTTTGAGAACCTTGAATTAAGGTCGTAGGAAGTGGCATAGAAACATTCCCTAATTCAATTTTTTGAAGAATTTGATCTTCATTACCAGCATATTCTAATTTCGTAACATTATCAAAATCAAATGCTGCTTGAGTATTATAACTCATGCCAAGTTTTAACTTTGTACCGATTTGTCCAACTAAATTCAATTGTATTTGTTGCTGGAAATCAAATCGATTTAATTTACGTTGTTTTACTGGTAATATTGGATTATCATACCTAGAATGATTTAATCCAAAGGTTAACTCAACTGAACCTTGTGGTTTTATAGTTATTTGATCTGAACCAAAAATATTTTCAAATACTTTACTTCCAATTTTAATAGGTAATTCAAGAGGTCTATTTATAGCCGTTTGTTCGTCAATTTTTTCTTTCCAGTTGGTATTTATAGACTTTCTCCTTTCATACTCTAGATATTCTTCCAATGTCATCATTGAAGGATTTCTATAATCTAACTGAGACTGACCGATTGTTTCTTTAAAAACATATGTTCCCGTTTTTGGATCATAAACAATCGTTTGTTTCATCGAAGTTGGATCTCCTAGATCAAAACTTTGAGGTCTTGTTTGCGTTGGATCATTATTGTTTTGAATTGGAAAAACTAAAGTATCGTTTTGAGAAAAAATAAAATTAGAAAGCATCAAAATACCCCCTATAAATACAAATTTTCTTAGTATACTTCTATTTTTAAAAACCAAATTCAATTTTTATAATATTTTTAAAGCATCTTTAATCAGTTGTTCAACTGTTTCTTCTCCAGAAGTAGTAACTTTATCCAAAGCTTTTTCAACTGATTTTTTATCGAACCCTAAAGAAACCAATGCTATTAACGCATCAAATCGGTTTGTATTGTTTAAAACGAAAATATTTTCAGCAGAAAATGACATTTTTAACATTTTATCTTTCAAATCAATAATGACTCTTTGAGCAGTTTTAATTCCAATTCCTTTAACGCCTTGAATTGTTTTCACATCCTCAACTTGAATAGCGTGAGCGATTTCTTCAGGTGTAAGAGAAGATTGCATTATCATTGCCGTATTCGGACCAATACCAGAAACTGAGATTAAATGATTAAATATTTCTCTTTCCTCTTTTGTAGCAAATCCATACAATAATTGAGCATCTTCACGCACAATAAACTGTGTGAAAATTTTAATAGATTCCTCTTCTTTCAATTGTGAATAGGTAGTTAAAGAAATTTTAACTTCATAGCCTACTCCGTTACATTCTACGACTAAAGATGTTGGATTTTTTTCTACTAACTTTCCATTTAAATGTGTGATCATCAATTATTTATTTTGAGCATCTATAACTGCTACTTTCACCATATTAACAATTTCTCTTACTGTTGAACCTAATTGCAATACGTGAATTGATTTTTTTAATCCTACTAAAACAGGACCTATTGCATCTCCATCTGTCATTTCTTGCAATAATTTATAAGCTATATTACCTGAAGAAAGATTAGGAAATATCAACGTATTCACTTGTTTATTTGCTAAATGTGAAAAAGAAAACTTCTCTAACATCAATTCGTTGTTTAAAGCAAAATTCGCTTGAACTTCACCATCAACAACTAAAGAAGGATATTTCTCATGCAATATTTCAACAGCTTTCGCCATTTTCTCTGGGTCTTTACCTGGTGAAGACCCAAAATTAGAATAACTTAATAAAGCAATTCGAGGCGTCACTTTGAATTTACGAACCATTTTCGAAACATTCTTTGTGATTTCTGCAATTTCTTCAGCTGTTGGATCTAAGTTAATAGTTGTATCAGCTAAGAAAATTGGACCTCTTTTGGTGTTCAAAATATACATTCCCGCGATTGTATCTACATCTTTTTGTAACCCAATCGTTTGAATTACTGGACGAACAACATCTCTATAGTTTCTTGTAATACCTGAAATCATTGCGTCAGCATCTCCAGATTCAACCATCATTGCTCCAAAGTGATTTCGCTCTCGCATCACTTGAATTGATTCAAATTCAGTAAATCCTTTACGCTTACGTTTTTCAAAAAACGCTTTTCCGTAATGAATTCTTCTAGCTTCTTCTTCTTCTGATTTTGGATCAATGATATTAATATCAGGAATTTCAATACTATATTCTGCTATTAACTGTTCAATTCGTTTACGTTTACCTAATAATATTGGAAAACAAACACCTTCTTCAAAAGCTGTTTGAGCTGCTTTTAATATTTTGATATTATCTGCTTCAGCAAATACAACACGTTTAGGATTACTTTGAGCTTTTTCAGTAATACTTCTAATTAATTTATTATCTAATCCAAGTCTGTTTTTCAACTCATTTTCATAAGCCATCCAATCTTGAATAGGATTTTTAGCAACACCTGATTCCATAGCTGCTCTTGCTACTGCAGGTGCAACATAATAAATTAAACGTGGATCAAGTGGTTTTGGAATGATTTGCTCACGACCAAAAAGTATGTTTTTTTCACCATAAGCTTCTATTACTTCCTCTGGAATCGTTTCTTTTGCCAAAGAAGCAATTGCATGAACAGCTGCTAATTTCATTTCTTCATTGATACAAGTTGCTCTAACATCTAAGGCTCCTCTAAAAATAAATGGAAACCCAAGTACATTGTTTACTTGATTAGGATGATCAGAACGACCTGTTGCCATAATGATATCCTTACGAACTGAAGTCGCATCTTTGTATGATATTTCAGGCTCTGGATTCGCCAAGGCAAAGACGATTGGATCATTTGCCATTGAGGCAATCATTTCTTTAGAAACAATATTACCCTTTGATAAACCAACAAAAACATCAGCATCTTTCATTGCTTCAGGTAAAGTCAATTCTTTTTTATGACTTGCATATGGAATTTTACTTTCATCGATATCCTTTCTTCCAGACCATATAAGTCCTTTGGAATCAAACATATAAAAGTTTTTCAAGTTTGCGCCTAATGCTTGGTATAATCTAGAACATGACATAGCAGCAGCACCAGCACCAGAAATCACAATTCGAACTTCTGACATTTTTTTATTTGCTAATTCAAGTGCATTTAACAAAGCTGCTGAAGAAATAATTGCCGTTCCATGCTGATCATCGTGCATCAACGGAATATCCAATTCTTCTTTTAATCTTCTTTCTATTTCAAAAGCTTCTGGAGCTTTAATATCTTCTAAATTTATACCTCCAAAAGTTGGAGCAATTGCTTTTACTGTTTGTATAAATAATTCAGGATCTTTCGCATCAATTTCGATATCAAAAACATCAATATCAGCAAAAATTTTAAAAAGCAACCCTTTTCCTTCCATTACAGGTTTTGAAGCCAAAGGTCCAATATCACCTAAACCTAAAACTGCAGTACCATTTGAAATTACAGCTACTAAATTTCCTTTCGCAGTATACTTATATACATCATCAGGATTTTCAGCAATTTTCAAACAAGGTTCAGCTACACCAGGAGAATATGCTAACGATAAATCTCTTTGTGATGAATATGGCTTGGTTGGAATAACTTCTATTTTTCCAGGTTTTCCAGATGAATGATAATCAAGTGCTTCTTGTTTACGAATTTTAGACATACCTTAGTTTTGAACCGCCAAATATAGTAAAAGTTAACTGTTTTTATATACAAAACTTAATATAGATTGCAAAAAAAAGCCTCCTTAAAGTCAGGAGGCTTTTAGCATTCGTTAAATTTCTAATTATTTGATCACAACATTTTTGTTGAATGAACCATTTACATCAGAAACAACAACAATATAATTTCCTGCCTCAACTCCATTTAAGTTAACTTGAATATCTTGAGAACCTGATAAGTTTGTATAGTTTGATGTGCTAACAACTCTACCTGTAACATCAGTAATTGAAATTACATAATCAGAATTTTGAGCATTGAAAGTAACATTTAGTTTATCAGAAGTTGGGTTAGGATAAACATTTAAATTCACTAAATTGTTTAATTCTTCAATACCAGCTTCAGATTGGAAAGTTAATTTTAAAATCCCATCAGTTAAATCAGATGTTCCATTAGTTTCACTTGTATTACAGCTAAATGGATTAGAAATTTTTGAATACAAAGTAGTTGAACCTTTTTTGATTCTGAATCCAAATCCTCCACCTGGATTTGTACCTGTGTTTAAACCATCTCCATAACCATCGTACATTTTGAAACTATAACAATCAGAAGCGTTTAATGTTACAGAATGAACTTTAGTTTTTAATGCATCTGCTCCACCTGCTGCAGTTCCAGCAGCTCCGATATAAGGACCGCCTGAAGCAACTACAATATTAGATGAATTTAATAATTCCCATGAAGTTTCAGCTGGGTAATTATCAGTTAAAACCTCAACTGTGTATACCTGACCTGTAGATGCCGCAGAATGAGTAATTGATTTAGTAGCTGACACCGTTGCTCCTAAAGTTCCTGAACCTCCATTAACAGAAGTTAAAGTAACAACAACATTATTAGTTGTTCCTGGAGTAAAGTTAGAAACACCAGTAATAGTAATGTCTTGTGTACCTAATGCTGGAATTGTTCCTGTCCAGTTATAAATTGAAGGTGTACCACCATTTACTGAAGTAGAAAAAGTTAAAGCCGTTATAGCTGCTCCACCATTTACTACTCTTACAATTGGTGAAACAGATGCAGGTGAATCACATGCAACATTCAATGAATTAGTGATAGAATTAACTGTTGCAACTGAAGCTGGAACATTTGTATATGAAGGAGTTACTTCTGCAGCTGTATAAACTTTACTTGTTGTTGAAGTATTGTGCCCTTGACCAATATAAGCGAAGAATTTCAAATTAGAAATGTCTAATGGTACAGAGTTTAATGTTGCTGGAATTGTGTATGTGTAAGTTTTTGTAATTACTCCTGTTGAAGATGCATCAATTACATCACCCCATGTTCCACTTGTATTAATAAATCCTCTAAAAATATGTTGGTGTAAATATTTTCCATTTGGCAAAATTGCTGTTGGATTGTAGTTACCATAGTTTGATTGAGGGCCTTCATAATTATCTTGAACTATACCAACATTTAAATAATGGTTAGTTCCATTTGTAAATGGTGAAGTATAAAAAATCTCAACATTTACAGTAACTTGACGCGTTGAAGCATCTAATGTTGCATTCATCGCAACGTTAACTGGAGAGTTTTCAGCAATAACTGCATTTGCAATACCTGCCCAAGTTCCACGATCTGAAGTTAATACTCCTGATTCATCTTGTCTGTTACTAGCACCTGTTGGATAACCATAATTTGCATCTCCTGTTTGAAACCAAGAGTCAATAGAAGTGCCTGCTGTTGTTCTTAAATCTGGTTCACCTGATTGTGGTGTAGCAAAACTACCAGCATGGATGTTAACTAAAACTACCTTTCCTGGATGAGCAGAAAGAATTTGGTTTGCTCTATCATGACCGTCCGGACAATATCCACAATGAATCCCTGTTGCTTCTTCTAAAAGATAGCTTCTCGTCTGAACAGTTTGACTTACTGGAGTAGATTGCGCAAAAACTGAAAAGTTTGCTAGTAATCCTGCTCCAACTAAAAGTATTGATTTTTTCATATCTAATTTGTTATAGTAAATTTATATAATTCAAATGTATGTAAACTCATCGTTCAAGTCAACAAGAAAAACTGATTTAGTAAACGTAAAAAAAATATTATTGGAATCCTAGGAATAAATAAATCCATGTTTTTCCAAAA
>CALPUT020000101.1 GCA_943326825.2 Chryseobacterium gleum
GGAACTTTTGCTAACATTGATTGGGCAAATGGTCCTTTCTTTATAGAAACAGCTATCGATGCAACTGGTGGTTCAAACTATATTGTAATGGGAACTAGTCAATTGATGAGTGTACCTTATGCGTTATATGCTAAAACTTCAGGAAATGGACAAGGTCCAGTGGGTCCAGCGGGTCCAGCGGGAGCGCAAGGAATTCAGGGATTACCAGGAACTAACGGTACTGTTGGTGCTAATGGTTCTGTTGGGAGCGTTACTGCAATTTCAGGAACATCTAATGCTAATGGAGCCTTTATTTCAGCTGGTGATTTAACGTTAACACCTGCTGATGGATCAAATGGCGGAGTTGTAACTACCGATGCACAAACCTTTGCTGGAAGCAAAACGTTTCTTTCAGATTTGAATGTCAATGGAGCAACATTTGGTCTAGGAGGCGGTTCTATTATTTCTAATACAGCAGCAGGAATGAATGCTTTGTCTTTAAATATATCAGGTGATAGAAATACAGCATTAGGAGAATCAGCAATGAGTAGTAATATTTCAGGAGGAATGAATACCGCTGTTGGACAAGGTGCATTGCAAAACAATATTTCAGGAGGAATGAACACTGGAATTGGGGTTTATGCTTTAGCATATAACGATGGAGCTGACAATAATGCGATAGGAACATATGCATTATGGCATAATACAACTGGTAATGGTAACACTGCAAATGGAAGAGGCGCTTTAAATGACAATACGACAGGTTCTAATAATACTAGTGATGGATTAGAGGCTTTGTTGACAAACATTAGTGGTTCAGATAATACTGCAGTAGGTCGTCAGACTTTAGTTAGTAATGTAACAGGTAATAATAATACAGCTATAGGTTCAGGATCCAATGTTGCATCTGATAACCTAAACAATGCAACTGCTATCGGTTCAGGTGCTATTGTAGATGCAGATAATAAAATTCAATTAGGTAATTCATCTGTAACGAATGTAAGTACTAATGGAAATATTACTGCAGGCGCTGTTACTTATCCAAATACGGATGGAACTTCTGGTCAAGTTTTGGGTACAAATGGTTCTGGAGCCCTTTCTTGGGTTAATCAGACTCAAGCTCAAAATATTGAACAAGTATTAACCGTTGGAAATGATGCAAATGGAAAAGATCTTGTAAATACAGGTAAAATTGCTATCGGAACAGCAACACCAAACGCACAAGCTTCAATGGAAATAGCAACAGCACTTCCGGTAATCTTCCCGCAAATGACACAAACACAAGTGAATGCTTTAACACCTGTCGAAGGAATGGTGCAATTCAATAAGGATGCACATAAGTTACAGGTCTATGCGATGTTAACTGATAATGCTGAAGTATTTAACGAAATTTATTCAGGTTCATCATTAACTGATGAGTTTTGTATTGACCAATTATTTTCATCTCCTATAGACGGGCAAATTGTTGCAATTGAGTTACTATTAAAAGACGGTATTCATGGTCCTGGACCACATAATATTGATTTTTTGGGTGCGAGTTTTGAAACATTTACAATCCCTTCATTTTCAGAGTTCACATGGTTTACTTTTAATTTAGCTAACCCTATATCCGTTAATGCTGGAGGCACAACTTCCTTTACATTATGTATGGCATCTCGTAATACTTTTGCTACCAATAATAATTACCCTAATGGTAGGTGTCCGCAAGCTGGCGTATCAACTCCAAGTGCACAAGATGATTTAGTATTCAGAATACATATTCAGCCAAACCCTGGTTCTTTCGGATGGCAGAACATGCATTAAACTATTTTTAGTACAAGACTTGAAGCCCTCTTCGGAGGGCTTTTTAATTTTATATTATAGTTTATAATGTGGTCAGGGATGTAATTTAAAATTCTATTGTTTTTTAAAGAGACTATTCAAAAGGATAGTCTCTTTTTATTTTGTCATAGTGGTAATATTAGATTGACAAAAAAGTAGTCTTTAAATGACTAAATATTATTTACGTAATTTTAAGCTCAATTTAAAAAAAGTAATTTTATTAATTGTTTATTAAACTTATAGTAAATCTTAAAATCCAAATTTCTTTAAGATATAGTGCTAATTAAAAGAAATAATCTAAAATATAGTATCGATATATTTCAACAGGAATTGACATAAAAAAAGTTCGGTTTTCGAGATTCATATCATTTTTTAAAGCAACCTTTTTGGATGGAAAATTATCAACATGAATAATCGAAATGATAGAATTTGACAATTGATTTGAAATTGCCCAGTTTTTAAAATGTTTAGCAATTTCAGAAGCAAATCCATTCCCCCATTTATTAGGCAATAGAGAATAGGAAATCTCAAATTCAACTTTCCCATCTAATTCTCTGGGAATTATACCTCCTACTCCAATTAGTGTGTTTGATTCTTGATCAATAACTGCTAATTGACCATACTCATTTGATTCATAACGTTCAATTTGACGTGTAATCCAATTATTAGCCTTTTGAAAATTAGTCAATTCAGAATTTACTGGCCCTAAAAAAATTTCCCGATCATTATTTTCGAAAAATCGACTCCATAATTCAACGTCATTTAAAGTTAGTCTTCTAAAAGAAAGCCTCTCAGAAGAATCTTGCTTATAATAACTCAAAGTAGATTTCATATTACACTTTAGATTGATGAACTAAAGACTAATCAATATTGACTATTGACTATTGACTATTGACTATTGACTATTGACTATTGACTAAATTTAGTATTTACAAAAAATATACATCCAAATAACCCTAGCGAATCGAAAATTAAAAAAACTACAAAGACTCAATATTAGAAACAATGCTATAAAAATGATACTTAAAGGCGCGTTGAACACGGCTAAAATTAAATAAGCAATAATCAATTCCAACACGGCTAATCCATAACTAACATATAATGCACCAATAAAATAGCCGGGCTCTTTTTCAAAAATAATTCCACAAGAAGGACATTTTTCATGCATTTTAGGGGAACGAAAAGTAAAAACATTCCCTTTTTCAGAAAAAATAGCTCCTTTTTCACATTTAGGGCATTTTTCATTTAAAATACTATTGAATTTACTAGCCATACAATCTCGTTTGATATACAAATGTGGTGTTTTAGTTTTAATAATTCCCTATTTACCAAAAGAAAAGTATACTTTTGCATCAAATATAAAAGAACATGACGAATAACGATGTATTAAAGAAACTAAGAGTAGCACTTCAATTAAGAAATGACGAAATCATTGAGATTTTAAAATTGGTTGAATTTAAAGCTACTGAAAGTGAAATAGGCGCATTATTCAGAAGTGAAGATCACCCAAAATATAAAAATTGTGGCGATCAATTTTTACGTAACTTCCTGAATGGATTAGTTATACACATGAGAGGAACGAAAGAAAATCCAAAACCAAAAGTAATTGATTCATTTGATAAGAAATAGCAATGCTGATTGCTTTACCAAATTATGATAAAGCAATCAGCTTTTTACATTAAATACTAAATTCATACGTAGCCACCTCCTCTTTTCCTGATTTTAGTTTCAATACATAATCTCCTCTCTCCCAACCTTTCACATTGACATTGAAACCAAATTTAGTTTTCCCTGATAATACTGAAAACGACAAAGGCAATTTATCTTTTAATTTTCCTTCTTTCATATAGACTTCTTGAGAAATAAAAGTTGCATGGTCCACTTTGAATTCTAAATCTCCTTTGATATTGTAAGGATAAGTACTGATTCTTCCGTCTGAATCTACTCTTGTATAAGTCGCACAACTATAATCTACTACTGGTTGTTTCGTCGCTTTAAAAAGATATTTTCGCAATTGCTTCAACTCTTCCGAATCAGATGAAATATTCGAAACTGGACTATTATCACTTATAGCCCAAACGATATCTTGAAACGTATGATTTGGAATCTTTTTACCTTTCATTTGAACAAATAATGAATCGAATTTTGGCATTTTATTTTTCCCAAATGAAAATACACGATCCTTCATAGGTGAGCGATCATGATGTTCACAACAATAGCCACTAATCTTCGATTCAATTTCCTGACCTGGATTCAGCGTTACGTATTGATCCTCCATACTGATTAATGTTTGTTCACCTTTATCAGCTGGATAAAACAATGAACCCTGTGGAACATTTACTTTCATTGCAGAAACAGATGTATTTTTTAATTTCAATAAAATACAAGCACCTGCATGTCCGCCTAAAGATTTAGCAGATGATTTAATTTGTCCAGAAGAAATTGCAGCATGAAAATCTACTAAACGAACAGAAGTGTTTTGATTGCTTGAATGAAAGGAGAAACCAACCATTGAAGAAAAAAACAAACACTTAATTGGAGAGAAATAAGGAATTGTTTTCATAGTTCTGATTTTCAAGTATAATGTAATAAAAACTTAATTGTTACAACTTTAAATTTGAAAGAGAGACAAATCATCAATAAAAGTGAGTAATTATTGATATTTTATTTAATTTTGCATCGATTATGATACAGTATAAAAAAGTTGCGTTTTACACGTTAGGTTGTAAATTAAATTTCTCAGAAACATCGACTATCTCTCGTTTATTCGAGGATGCTGGTTTTGCCAAAGTAGAATTTGAAGAACATCCTGATATTTATGTAATTAACACATGTTCTGTAACAGAAAATGCAGATAAAAAATGCAAGCAACTTGTAAAAAAAGCTTTATCAATCAATCCAAATGCATTTATTGCAATCATTGGTTGTTTTGCACAATTAAAACCAGTAGAAATCGGTAAAATTCCTGGAGTCGATTTAGTTTTAGGAGCAAATGAAAAATTCAACATTATCGAACACCTCGACAAAGTTGAATCTAAAAATGAGATTGCAAAAGTTGAATTTGAAAACATTAAAAACACCAAAGAATTTGTCCCTGCATTTTCATATGGTGATCGTACGCGCTCTTTCTTAAAAGTTCAAGATGGTTGTGATTATTTCTGTACATTTTGCACGATTCCATTAGCTAGAGGAGCAAGTAGAAATGCTTCAATCGATTCAACAGTAAATGAAGCTAAAAAAATTGCAGAAACAGATATCAAGGAAGTTGTTTTAACAGGTGTAAACATTGGAGATTTTGGACAAGGAAGCGATGAAAATTTCTTCGAATTAGTTAAAAAACTAGATCAAGTAAATGGAATCGATCGATTTAGAATATCTTCTATTGAACCAAATTTATTGAGCAATGAAATTATTCAATTTACTTTAGCAGAATCAAATAGATTTGTACCTCATTTTCATATTCCTCTTCAATCTGGAAGTAATCGTTTATTACAAGCAATGAGACGTAAATATTTACGCGAATTGTATGCTGAACGTGTTGAACAAATAAAATCTATCAATCCTGACTGTTGTATCGGTGTTGACGTAATCGTTGGTTTCCCTGGTGAAACAGATGAAGAATTTATGGAAACAATGGATTTTTTAAAGGAAATCGATATTTCTTATTTACATGTTTTCACTTATTCTGAAAGAGCCAACACAACTGCTGTAAAATTAGGCGAAGCTGTTCCAATGAACGTTCGAAGAGAAAGAAGTAAAATGCTACATATCTTATCAGACAAGAAAAAAAGAGCGTTCTACGAACAAAATGTAGGTCAAACAAAAACTGTTTTATTCGAACATGAAGAAGACAATGGAATGATGTTTGGATTTACAGAAAACTATGTCAAAGTTAAAGTTCCTTTCGATGCTTCCTTATCAAACACCTTTAAGACAGTTCAACTGACAGAAATCGATCGTGATGGTCTGATGAAATGTGAAATACTTCAAGATATTCAAGTATAACTTTGTTTTAAAATCGATAAATAGCATATCTGACAATCTTATTGACAAAAAACAATTCCAAATGTAATCTAAGTCACTTTTTATTAAAATCTTTCCCTGTAATTTTGTTCCAGAAATAGATACTAATATTAAGATCATATGAAAGTAGAACAAATTTACACAGGATGTATCGCACATGCGGCTTATTACATTGAGAACAATGGAGAAGCAGCTATTTTTGACCCGTTAAGAGAAGTAGAACCATACATTAACAGAGCGAACAAAGACAATGCAAAAATAAAATACGTTTTTGAAACTCATTTTCATGCTGATTTCGTAAGTGGACACTTGGATTTAGCAAGTAAAACTGGTGCTCAAATTGTTTACGGTCCAACGGCTAAACCAGGATTTAAAGCGATTATTGCAGAAGATAATCAGTTGTTTAAAGTTGGAAATTATTCAGTTAAAGTGATTCACACACCAGGACATACGATGGAAAGTACTACCTACTTGTTAATCGATGATAATGGAAAGGAACACGGAATTATTTCTGGAGATACATTGTTTATTGGAGATGTAGGAAGACCAGATTTAGCTCAACATGTTATTGCTGATTTAACTGAAGATAAATTAGCTGGTTACTTATATGATTCTTTACATAATAAGATCTTACCATTAAGTGATGATTTAATCGTGTATCCTAATCACGGTGCAGGAAGTGCATGTGGAAAGAAAATGAGTAAAGAAACAACAGATACACTTGGTAATCAAAAGAAAACGAATTACGCTTTGAATACAAGTTTATCAAAAGAAGATTTCAAGAAGGAATTATTGAGTGGATTGACGACACCTCCAGCCTATTTTCCAAAAAATGTTATCATGAATATTACTGGTTATGATAGTTTGGATACTGTATTAAAAAGAGGATTAACTCCTTTATCAGTTTTAGAATTTGAAAAAACAATTAACAATGATTCAGTTTTAATATTAGATTGTAGAAGAGCAGAAGAATTTGCAAATGGTTTTATACCAGATAGTTTAAACATCGGATTGGAAAGTAATTTTGCCATGTGGGTTGGAGAATTAGTTTCAGATATCAAACAAAAAATCGCTTTGGTTTGTCCAGAAGGAAAAGAAGAAGAAGCTATCATTCGTTTAGCAAGAGTTGGTTATGATCATGCAATAGGTTATTTAGAAGGTGGATTTGAAGCTTGGAAATCAGCAAGTCGACCATTTGAAACTTCAGAGCGAATCAACTCTAAATCATTTGCAGAACAATTCGATAAAGAAAATTCAATTGTGATTGATGTTCGTAAAGTAAGTGAGTTTGAATCTGAACATGTTGAAAATGCGATTAATATCCCATTAAATCAATTGGAGAAAAACATTCGTAAAATTCCATCGAAACAGTTTTATTTACATTGTGCAGGCGGTTATAGAAGTATGATTGCTGCTTCAATCTTAAAAAAATACGGAATTGAAAACTTTGTTGATGTAGAAGGTGGTTTCGATGAAATCCATAAGACAAAAGTTCCAGTAACTGAATATATTTGTCCTTCTACATTATTGTAATTGAAATTTAACACATAAAAAAACCCATAATTAAAATTATGGGGTTTTTAGTTTTTATAAAGATGATCTTAGTTGTCTAAAAGATCAGCTGATTCGTTTGAATTACCTTCGTATTTTGCATCACCAAAAGCTAAAATTGGATAGAAAACAAAACCTAGAAAAATTAAACCAATTGTGAAACCTACTGATTTTCCGAATTTTTTTGACAGTAAATTTGCCCCCCAAATCATAAAAATTATGTTCAAATAAGGAATAGATAATAGAAAAATCCACCACCAAGGTTTACCAATGATTTTAGTGTAAATATATGATGAATAAAATGGTATTAAACAAGCCCAACCATCTTGTCCTGCTTTTACATAAATTTTCCACATACAAATAGTATAGAAAACAACAAAAATCAAAATAAAGCTAACATATACTACCATAAATCCTACAAAAGATGAATCACTCATAAATAACTAATTTAAAAAAAAACAATAATAGTTTAAAATTAGTTTTAATTTCTTTAATATGCAATTTTGAAAATTAAAAATTAAAATAA
>CALPUT020000102.1 GCA_943326825.2 Chryseobacterium gleum
TAGTGTATGATATTTATTCAGATGGTTCTTCTGTAAAACGAATGCAATAAAATACTATCTTAGGGATTAGAAAGCCTTTTCAGTTGGATTTGGCTTCTAATTTTGATTAAATCCATAAAAAGGAAATATATATCCATAAAATGGAATAATTAACATGTTTAAATTGTTAATTAATTGATAATCAAATATTAAATAATTAGGCTCAATTTTAGATGCATTATTAATGAAAATTTTAAACCTTTTTGCTATGAAACTGAAAACTACTACTCAGTTATCTACGAAACTCAATAGAGTTAGTGTTTTTTCTTTGAGTAAATTACTCGTCATATTCAAATTTTGTTTTCAATTCATAAAGAATGGAGAAAAATACTCTATTGGCAGAAAAATAGCTTTTAGTTTTTCTGGAAAAAAATCATTTGGATTTGTTTTGGTGCTCTCATTACTCACACTTACATTTAGTGATGCGTGGAGTCAGTCAAATGCTAACTATACATATGGCACTGTCATCACTGGTTCCTTGACGGACATGACGAGTGGAACAACAGAACTATCTCTTAATTCCGCAACCTTGCCAAACTCAGTTTCTCATGATGATGATGCCACTCCTGTAACTTCGTTTACGGAAGGTAGCACTAATCCATTTGTTTTTCACTTTATGGGTACTCCTTACACGCAATTTAGCATGAATTCTAATGGTCAAGTTCGTTTGGGTAGTACTGTTATAATTGGTACACATGTAAGCACTTATGGTGGTGCGGGTTATTCATATCTATGCCCTATTACTGGTGATAATAGTATACTTGCTAGTGGTAAGGTTCATTACAAAGTTACTGGTACAGCCCCAAACAGAATAGCAATTTTGGAATGGTCTGGATTAAAAATTCCTCTTGGTGGTAGTTACGCAGGAAATAATTTACAACTAAGATTATACGAAAATACAGGTGTTTTTGAGTATGTGTATGGGGCAATGGTTTGTTCGACTACAACTAGGTGTATAGGATGGAGTTCAGGATCTTCTGCCACAACCAATACATGGTTAAACACCATAGCTGCGACTCCGAGTAACCAAAGCTCTACAACTTGGACAGCAACTTCATTCGGTAATGGAAATATGACCAATTTATATGGTGCCTCAGATGGTTCAAGAAGAATTTTTTCTTGGACACCAAATGTAACTCCAGCAGCTCCAACTAGTTTGACTTTTACTTCAGTTGGATTTACTGGAATGACGTTAAACTGGACGGACAACTCCACTACTGAATACAATTTTGCGATTTACAATTCCTCCGATGGTGGAACGACGTGGAATTATGTTGATAATAAGGCATCGACAACTACAGTAGCAACAGGTGGGGCATATACTTATTCCGTTACAGGATTGACCGCTGCAACCACATACACATGGAGAGTGTATGCAGTGTCTGAAGGAAAATATTCTACAGCATTATCAGGTTCTCAAGCAACATCATCGTGTTCTTCAGGATTATCAGGAGTGAAAAGTGTTGGACCATCAGGTGATTACTCAACACTGACGGCTGCTATATCGGCCATTAATACTTCAGGGGTGAGTGCCGCCGCTTTGACACTTGAATTGAATGCTACATATGTTTCCACTAGTGAGACTTTTCCTTTAACACTTACGAATACAACAGGTTGTCTTTCGGCTACAAATTTGGTAACGATAAGACCAGCATCCGGTGTAACTGCTAGAACAATTACTTCTACAAATACAACAGCTACGATTGATATCAATGGAGGTAGTTACTGGATTATTGACGGCCGAGCTGGAGGAAGTGGTTCAACGAAACAATTGACAATATCTAATACAAGCACTTCAACTGGTGGAACAGCAATTCGTTTTATAAATGAAGCGTCTAATAATACAGTTAAATATTGTACGCTTAAGTCTACATATTCTTCAAGCAGTTCTGGAGTTGTAATGTTCAGTACCACTACTGGATCAAATGGTAATGATAATAATACAATAGATTATTGTGATATCGACGGTGGAGCTGGTTCAACAGCTTCTCCAACTACAGGTGTTGCTCAAAATGGTGTTTATTCTGTAGGATCGACATCAAGTGTTGGAATTCAGAATAGTGGTAATACAATTTCAAATAATAATATTTACAACAACTTTGTTACTGGGGGAGCTTCAAATATAAATAATTCTGGAGTAAGTTTAAGTAGTGGAAATACTGATTGGACAATATCAGGAAACAGTTTTTATCAAACTTCTACTCGAACGGGAACTACTTCAGGAACAGCTGCTACCGCATATTTCGGTGTTTATATTTCTAATCCAACTCAAGGTAATAATTTTACTGTAACTAATAATTATATTGGTGGAGATGGTGTAAATGCAAATGTGAGTTCTCAAAAGTTTACTTTCGGGGGTGCTGTTTTGAATTATTTATATGGTTTATTTTTGAATGTTGGAACCTCTACGGCTAGTTCCGTTCAAGGTAATACAATAAAAAACATAAGTTTACAATCATCTGTAACCTCAGGTTCAGGTGGTGGATACGCTGGAGGACCTAATATGTTTTTTGGGATAAATATAACCGCTGGAGCTGTTAATATAGGAAATGTAACTGCTAATACTATTGGAAGTAATTCTGTTTCTGCAACAAGCTCAGCAAATTCAAGCATTGCTATTTTACAATCAACGAACAATGGAGGTGTTGCATTGGGTATTTATTCGGCAAGTACTTCAACACTTAACATTTCTAATAATAGTATTGGTGGTTTTTATTTGGCTGCAGCTTCAGGATCTAATACTTTAGGAAGTTCTTTTTATGGTATTTATTTGAGTGCAGCTAGTACAAATACCTTATATAACAATACAATTGGTAGTACAACAAATGCTAATAGCATTTATTCTGTGGGTAGTCAATCAGCATCTAATACTAGTGCAAATGCTTTAATTGGAATAAGTATGTCAGCTGGTACAAATACAATTGGTGGTTCATCGACTAATCAGCCAAATTTTATTCAAAATATTAATTATGCATCACCTGGAGCTTCTACTGCTGTAAAAGTTTTTGGAATTGAAGCTACTGGTGGCACTAATACAATATCCGGAAATACAGTATCCAACCTTTCGAACATTTCAGCAAATACAGGTTCAGGTACCTCTGCTTCAATTTGTGGTATTTTAGTAAATGCCTCTTCAACTAACCATTCTGTTAGTAAAAATACGGTCTATGCATTATCTAACAACTGTGGATCAGCAACGGTCGTTTATGTGAATGGAATCTATTTTAATTCATCAACTGGAACAAATTTGATTGAAAAAAATCTTGTTTATAATATTTCAACAACAGCAACGTCTGCTTCATATTTGAACGCTATTGCAGCAGTAGGAGGCACGGCCACTTATCAAAACAATGTTGTGCGTATGGGGTATAATGAAACTGGTGCATCTTCAATTACAGGAGGACATGTAATTAGTGGGATTATAGAATCAGCAGGGACAAATAAATTATACCATAATACTGTTTATGTTGGAGGTACAGGTGTAACAGGCTCAAGTGCTTCTGCTGCGTTTAGATCTGCAGTAACAACAACAACTCGAACTTATCAAAACAATATTTTTGTAAATGCGAGATCAAACAGTTCTGGAACAGGTAAACATTATGCTATTTATTCATCTGCAACTGCCAACACTGGGTTAACTTCTGATTATAATGATTTATATGTAAGCGGCACAGGTGGTTTAGTTGGTTATTTCAATGCCGCTGATAAAACAACTCTTGCTAATTGGAGCACTGCATCAAGAGATGCCAATTCAATTAGTTCTGATCCAGCTTTTGTTAATCCAACTGCTGCAACACCAGATTTAAGTCTTTCTTCAGGTTCTCCTTGTGATGTTGTTGGAACTGCAATTGCTACAGTTACTGATGATTATAGTAGTTTATCACGTTCAAGTAATACTCCAACGGATATAGGTGCTTATGCAATTTTAGGTTGTTCTTCACCTTCTAATCAATCAACATCATTTGTTTATTCAAACATAGCTGAGCAATCTATGACACTTGGTTGGACTAGAGGAAATGGAAATAATGTAATGATTGTAGCAAAAGCAGGCAGTGCGCCAACTGATCCAACAAGTGGTACAAGTTATACAGCAAACGCTGCTTATGCTTCTGGTTCAGCTTGTGGTGGAGGTTATGTTGTATATTCAGGCACAGGAACTTCAGTGAATCTTACTGGGTTAACAGGTAATATAACTTACCATTTCGCTGCCTATGAGTTTAATACTACTGGAACTTGTTACAATACCACTCAGTTGACAGGTAATTCTGCAACTTTGGACCAAGAAACGTGGTTAGGTGTTACAAGTACAGATTGGAATACGGGGTCTAATTGGAGTAGTGGTTATGTACCTTATTCTACAACTAATGTTACCATTCCTTCAGGAACATCGTATGCTCCTACAATTGCTGCATCTGAATACGCTGTTTGTAAAAATTTAACTATAAATTCAAGTGCAACATTAACTGAAAATGCACCTGGAGCATATTATTTTGCAATTTATGGAAATATAACTTGTAATGGTACTTTTATATCAAATACTTTAGTTGAATTAAATGGCGGTTTGGTTTCTGATTATGCAACTATCTCAGGTAGCGGTGATATGTCTTTATTAAATTTGGATTTAGGATTTGATGTTAATATCGGCTATTATAAATTATTGAATGACATTGCTTTAGAACAATTTTATTTAGATAGTTACTTTGGTAATTCAATTTTTGATATGAATGGTTATAATTTAACTGTTGGATTTTTTGATATTGAATCTTCTACAACGTTTTATCAAAAAACAGGTATTTTATATATTGAAGATGATGCAGCTTCTATAAATAATACATCTTTTGTTGAATCAACAGGAACTACATATTTTTCTAGTGGAACTGTATGGTTAGCTTCAAGTCAAATCATTCCATCAATAACATATTATAATTTAAAAGTAAGAACGAATAATACTTATACTGCAACAATAGGTGATGGAAGTTCGCTGATAGTAACTGGAGATTTAACTATTCTTAATCCTTCTACTGCAGGAGGAACAGCAACTTTAGGAAATGATATTTCGGTAACAGGTAACACGAATTTGGGTACAACAGGTAATGCTTTAACTCTTACTGTACCTCCATTATATAGAATTATTGGTACAGGTTCATTCAGTATGGGGAATGTTGCTGGTCATGTAATTAATATTCAATATACTTCGGCTAGTAATTTTGCAATAACTTGTTCTGGTACGCCAACATTTTATGGAACAGTAACATATACTAGTGCAAGTGCTCAAAAAGTTATAACTGCTTCATCATATAACAACTTGACATTTGATTTAGCAGGGACTAAAACATTGTTTGGGAATTTAGATGTAAACGGTAATTTAACACTAACAGCAGGAACTTTTGATGTAAGCACTTTTAATGTGAATCTTGCAGGTGATTTTGTAAAACAAACTGCATCAACTTTTACAGCCAATACCGCAACTTTTACATTTGATGGTACATCAACACAATATGTAAATGTAACCTCAGCCGGAGGAACGACAGCATGTAATTTAGATATCACTTTTTACAATGTAGTTATTGACGGAACTGATGTTAAAATATACTATAACAAAACGAATGATCGGAAATACAACACTAACGACTTTACGGTAAACAGTGGGAAACAAGTAAGTTTCATTTCGCAATAATACTAACAACTAAAAAATAGAAACCATGAAAACTATATATACTTTTTTATTGTTGTGTATTATTACTTTTCAAATTGAAAATGTAAGAGCACAGACAACTGTAACCTTAGAAACTGCTTCTGCATCAAGTAGAATGTATAATTTAGGTGCATATTTTGGTTATCAAAGATCAATGAATTTATATACATCTGCTGAAATTGGTACTACTAATGTTTCAATTACTTCAATTCAAGTGAATGTTTCAACTGCTGGATCTGCAACTTTACCGATAAAAATTTACATGAAAACTCAGGCAGCTTCTACAATTACTGCAAGCCAGACATGGAGTGCCGTAACAACTGGTGCTACTCTAGTTTTTAATTCTAACGTTACTTTTAATAGTACTGGATGGGCAACCATTGATATCACAGATTACTCTTATTTATCTGATAATTTATTAATTTATTTTGAATCAAATTTCGGAGGTTCTGGTTCAGCTAATACCCCATATTTTTGGTATGGAGGATCTACCAGTAAGCAATTGAGTTGGTATCAGGATAGTAGTGCACCAACGAGTACTGAAAATGCTAGTGGAAATAGAGCTAATGTGAAAATAACATATACTCCTTTGTCTTCAGCTCCAACTGTAACAACAACAGCAGCTTCTTCAATTTCTTCAACTACAGCGTCGTCAGGAGGAAATGTAACTTCTGCAGGAACAGCAAGTGTAACTGAAAGAGGTGTTTGTTATGGTACAACTACTGCACCTACAATTTCAGGCACAAAAACATCAGATGGAACAGGTACAGGAACGTTTACAAGTTCTATTTCAGGTTTAACAGCTCAAACATTGTATTACTATAGAGCATTTGCAACTAATAGTGTGGGAACAAGTTACGGGACTGAATCTAGTTTTTACACTTTATCAACCGAGCCAACAGGTCATAGTGCGACGTTTACAGCAACAGCCGTTGGTCCCAACCAAATCAATTTGAGTTTTTCAGCAGCTTCAGGTTATGGTGCAACAGGTTATTTAATTTTAGGATATGCTGGGTCTTCGGTTCCATCGAGTTCAGGTGTAATTGATGGGGTTGCAAGTGGGTCATTTTCCTTAACTCCTCCGGTAACAGTGATAACAAATGTTACAAGTAATAGCACAACTTCTTATAGCCATACTTCAGTTGTTTCAAACACGCAATATTATTACATCATTATCCCTTATAAATGGGATGGTACCAATGCTTCAACTTATAATTATTTAACTGCAGCAACGATACCATCAGCTACTGCAACAACTCCATCGGGTCCATCTGCAGAAGGAATGTACATAGCAGGAAATTTGACCAATAATGGAACGATTATCAGTACGAATGATGATAACTACATGCGAATGACAGGTACAAGTAAAACACTTTCTGGAACAGGTACTTTTACGAATACAAAATACTTTGTTGATGGTACTATCTCGTTTACAGGAACATTTGCTGGTGGTGCTATGACTGAAACATTTGTGAATACTTCTAAATCATTAGATATTGCAACAGTTAAAACATTTAAAAATGGTTTGTTAACTAATTATGGAACTGTTTCCTTAACAGGGACAGGTACTTGGGAAAATACAGGTAATTACTTGAATTATTCAACTGTAACAGCTGCGAGTGGTTCAACAACAGTTTTCAATGGCTCGACTACTCAAACAATTAATGGTACTGCAAATACCACTTTTGGTAATGTTACGATGAACAATTCAGCTGGTTTAACGGTATCTAAAGGCTTTACAGTAAATACAGTTTTAACTTTTACATCTGGAAATATTACAGCTGCTTCTTCATCAGAAGCAGTTACATTTGAAACATCAGCTACAGCTTCAGGAGCAGCAGATACAAAATGTATTGTAGGGTATTGTAAGAAAAATACGAACACAGCAACTAAATTTACCTTCCCAGTTGGGACATCAACGTTATATCGTTCAGCTGCAATTACTCCATCAGGAACAGCTGCAACAACTTGGACCGCTAAATACTTTGGTGCAGGATATGGAACGTATACTGTAACAGGTGGCTCAATTTATCAGCCAAGCAAACAAGAATACTGGACAATTGATCGTTCTGGTTCTTCTTATGCAACTGTAGAGTTGTCATGGGGTTCTAACAGTCATGTTTATTCTCCTAATTCA
>CALPUT020000103.1 GCA_943326825.2 Chryseobacterium gleum
AAAACGATAATCCAATTTACCTAATTTACCTTTTGCATATATAGAAAGTTTTCTTAAGAATTGGTCGTTCACACCGTTCGTTACTTGTTGATACAATGGAGCATCAATTCCTAAAATTGAACCTACTCCTGGAGCCGCGTATCGAGTTAGTCCACTCCAACCTGTTAAACCAGTACCAATCGTCAATGCCGTTTTGTGTATTTTATATTCACCTACTGCATCATGCACAAAAGCAACTGTATATAATGTCGATGTATAATTGAAATTATTCTGTCCAAATTGACAGTAAAAAAATACTCTATCAGTCAACTGAGCCATCACATTAAAACGCAATCTTCGAATACCAATATCAAAAGGACTTACGTTTCCATATCCACCAGCTGATGCAGATGCTGATGCAGATGCAGTATTTGCTCCTGCGGCAGTTGTTCCATTTTCAGATTTAATAGTCGTACCTGGATTCATATCAGTGTATCTTGTCCAAAATTGACCTACAACAGTCACTTTTATATAATGAGTCCCTTCCTCATTGAACGTTTTTTTCAATTCAGGATATTTGATTTCTTTTTTAACAGGTTCTGCTGGTTTTTCTTGAGCAAATAAAGCACTAACTACAAAGACAACTGTAATTATTAAAGCTATTTTTAATTTCATAACGCTAATTAGTTTAATTTCTTTTTAACTCTTTTCAATGCAGCGTATTTATGTTTTGATTTTTTTGAAACAGGCTTCAATTCCTCAATTCCTTCGATAATAAATTCACCTCCTTCATTTTCAAAATCATCTTTGATATGATATAAATTCTCTATTACAGTATGATCAACTAACTTACAATTCGTCACATCAAAAACTACTTTATCAGAATATTTAAAAGTATCAATTTTGCTTTTTATTCCTATATAATTACTGAAGACTGCTGAGCCATTCACTATAATTCGATTACCTTCAACTTTTGTTTTAGCAGAAAACAAGGCTTTTATTGGAGCACCATTATATAAATGAATGATTAATTTTAATAAAATTCCTGCAGCAATACCTACAAGTAAATCAGTTGCTAAAGTAAAGACGATTGTAACAATAAAAACAACTATTTGATCCAAACCAATTTTTGCCATATGACCAAATTCTTTTGGATGTGCTAATTTAAAGCCAACTCCTATTAACATTGCGGCTAATGCGGCATTCGGAATTAAATCACTAAAAGAAACAGCAAATATTAAAAAGATTAATATGAAAATACCATGAAAGAAATTCGCCCATCTTGTTTTCCCTCCATTTGAAACATTTGCTGAAGAACGTGCTACTTCACTAATCATCGGTAAACCTCCTAATGCTCCAGCTACAATATTTCCAATCCCAACTGCAATTAAATCTTTATTTGTATTTGATTTACGTTTGAAAGGATCAACCATATCGATTGCTTTTACTGTTAAAAGAGCTTCTAATGACCCAACCAATGCGAACATTATTACATATTTAATAAAAGTACCCGTTTGGCTGATGCCATCGAAACTTAGCAATGGTTTCATTGATTTAACTAATTTTTCTCCATTAACTATTCTAAATTCATTTTTTTTTCCTAAAATATCATGATAAAATATATCAAGAATACTTTTGTTTTCATTCAAAGCTTTAATTGATTTAAAAGATTCAAAATGTATTCCTAAAATATCATGATTTAAAATTTCAAAAAACCCTTTATCAAAACTCACTAAAGGATTGAATGCTTTTGAAATTACATTTCCATTGGCATCAACTACTTCTTTTACATTATGTATACCTAAAGCCATTGACAATGGAATTGAAACAGCTAGAACAACTAATGGAGCTGGGATTTTCTTTAAAAAGCCAACTTTCAATCTAGGCCACCCAAAAACGATTAATAAACTTACTAAACCAACGAATACAACTTCCTTGTGTGCGAAAAAATTCACTAACGTATTTGGAATTAGCTCCAATAATTCTAATGGCTCAACCATAGATTTACCTTCAGGTGTCATTGGTGTCACTCCAGCTAGAATATGAATTTGTTTACTAATAATGATTATCCCAATTGCAGCTAACATTCCATGAACTGCTGATAACGGAAAGAAATCATTTAACTTCCCTAATTTTAAAATCCCGAAAAGAACTTGAATGACTCCTGCAATAACAATAGCACCCAATGCTAATTTCCATCCTAAAATATTATCCCCATGACCAAGCTCAGCAACCGAACCTGCCACAATAACAATTAAACCTGCAGCAGGACCTTTTATAGTTAATTTTGAACCTGCGATCAAACTAACTAAAATACCACCTATCATCGCTGTCATTAAACCAAAGACCGCTGGAAAATCACTTGCTTTGGCTATACCTAAACTCAACGGTAATGCCAATAAAAAGACTAAAAATCCAGAAATCGCATCACTTGAAAAATTCTCTTTCAATCCTGGAATCCAGTCTTTTGGTTTATCTTTTCTAATTCTATTTTTCATTATAATATTTTCAATTTATTTATAACAATTAAAATGATCGTTTTGCAATACTGTGATATTTTTTCACATGTGGTCCTAAGAATATTCTGGCATAAATTCTAATTACCGCTAATCCATTCAATATAAAACTCAATGCAACAAAAAATGCCAATAACACTTGATTTTCTTTGATATGAGAAAAAATTAAATCTATACCTATAAATGTGGGTGTAATAGGAAAACCTGACAAACCAAGGCAAGCAATAAAAAATACCATTGTCAACTTAGGATGTTCATATGAATGTCCGTAAAACTTGTCTAAACTTACCCATTTTTCTAACTTTCGCAATCGTTGGATACAGATAAAACCAACAATACCTGAAACAAAAACACCACTCAGATACCATAATATATGCTTCTTATCAAAATGTTCATTGAACGAAATAGCCATGGCAATTAATAAATGATTTATAATAACTAAGCTCCAACTTAATCGAACACTATTCCTTTCTGTAAATGCCTTTACAACAGCTAATAGACCGATAAAAGAAAAAATAGTTGGTGCATAATTATGTAATTCTTTTGAAAATAAATCACCTTTAAATAACAATAATATACCAAGTGACATAATTATTAAAAAGAAAAGAAAAACATTCCTAAATGTTAAAAAATTCAATCTATTTCCAAACTTTTTTAACGGATTCCATAAATAGATGTACATAAATGAATCTAAATTCCATTCTTTTAAATTCAGCATATATATAGTATATTCAATTCTTTTAGGCCAAGTATCCTCTATGGTTTTTGGATTTGGGACAAAATTGTAAAATTGCTCTCTAATTTTATAACTAACAACAGATGGTGAAACTAACAATTGATATGTTCTTAAGAAAGCATTACCAGCAATGTGAATTAAAGCTACTTCCTGCAAACCAAAAGCAATTTCAATAAAAATCAATCCTATTTGAGCCATTGAAGAATAAGCTATTTGACTTTTTATAGATGATTGAACTCTTGAAGTTAGTATTGCATAAATACTTGTAATTATTCCTATTACAACAACAAAAACCCTAAATGATATTTGATGTTCCCAAAATGGAAAAGTTCTCATCATAATAAATGCTCCAATATGAACCGATAATGATCCATAAAAAATAGCACTTGATGGTGTAGGACCTTCCATTGCTCTAGGTAACCAAGAAGAAAATGGTAATTGAGCTGATTTAGCAGCAGCAGACATGTAAATTAACATCGAAATCGCTATACCTACCAAACTATGTTGTGATAAATGAGCATTCAAACTTTGAGCATCAGACATATCCTTAAACGAAATGTTTGCTTGCCAAAAATGATGACTTAACCACATAGCTAAAATCAATCCAACATCACCAATTCTATAAATTGAAAAAACTTTCACACCATTTTTAACAGGCAAGTATCTTTCTCTATAAAACGCAATTAACAAGAAAGAAGAAATCCCTAAAATTTCCCAGCCTATAAACATTGTCTCTAAATTTCCAGCAAAAATAATGATATTATAACCAATGTAGAAAAATAGTAAAGTTGAAAAAAAACGTCGATACCCATGTTCTCTGTGAAGATATAATCTACTAAATCCAGATACTAAAAAAGTTAAAATTGAGCCTACAATTAAAAAAGTCATCGTAATCACATCGAAATGAATATCAATATAGAAATCGTAGTTTCCAGATTGAAAAATTGAAAACTCCTTGAAATCAATATCTTTCATACCTGAAAACAACCATTTACTGATGAAATAAATAGTAAATAAAAGGTGTGTTCCTATCGTTAAAAAAGAAATACTTGATATTAATTTTTCATTTTTTCTAGGTAAAAATAAACTGATTACAAAACCTATAAACGGAATCAATATAAATAGATGAATAATATACCCCATAACTAATTATTTATTAAAAAAACAGGTAGATTCAAATTTGTAGATTCAATGACTGAATTTAAATCAGTCACAGAATTAATATCTATTTCTGTAGGCTTATATTTTGTAAACTCTCCATTATTGAAAACGAAATAATCATTAGTTTCTGGATTTAAAACAACTAAATTCAACCAATTATTTTCATACCATTCAAATGTAGATGGATTAGTTTTTATTACTTTTAATACTACTTCTGGAAAATGTTCAACTAACATCATTAAACGAATTGGATCATGCAATTCAACCATTTGAATTGGTAAACCTGGTCTTAGATCACCATCCGTTCCATTTGAAACACCAAACAACCCCATTACATTATGTGGTAATTTTGAGCCAGCACCCAAATTCTGATTGTCAACTTTAGAAAAATAGTAATTCAAATTTATGCCACCAGAAACTGGAGTAGCAGCATTTAAAATTGTCAATAAACTTTTACCTTCTGTGTCTATTCTGTAATCGTATGAATTTAAAAATGCTCTTCGATCAAGAAAAACATTTTTAGTTACATTTCGTCTTCCGATAATACATAATGTAGCCGTTGCATGATCTAATTCAGGTCTTGGTTCAAATAAAGAAACTGTTCTTGTCAATATTTGTTTATGTATTTTTTTAGCTGAATTTTTAGTGTTAATTGACATAAATCGTCTTGATCTCTCTTTTGCATTTTGCTCCAAAGCAATTAGAAATCGTTCTTGATTTACTTCGTGCCTTTTTTGATTATCAATAGTCAAAATAGATTCATCAAAATAAATAATCTCATCTCTCCCCGTGTCATGTAAAGCTCCCAAAAATTGAGTTTCAATTGGAATCTCAATACCTCTTTTAGCTAATTCAAGTCTGACTTCCTTTTTATTCGCCATGAAACTGATAACACGAGCATTTACAGAACCTGGGCGACATGAGCAAGCTCCACAATCCATTGTAGCATAAAAAGGATTATTTGCACTACTAGAACCATGACCAACAAAATAAACTAATGGTGAAAAATCTTTGACCATTCCGATACTTGAAAATAATTGATAAACCCTTTCAACCATTTCATCTAACGTAAATCCGATCTTCAATCCATCAGCTGAAATTTCTCCTTTTGACTCAATCGTTAATATTGAATTTGGATCCATATGTTTAGCAGAAGTAACAAAAGAAGCTGTTTTTGTCGGCTTAAAAACACTTGCAAACAACTTAAAAACAGATAGAAACCCTAAAGTATGAGTGTAAACCCACCCTAATACCAATCCATTCGCTTTATTTGAAAAATGAAAGTCCTTTTTATTTTTAGCTGTTTTGTCTGATTCTTTAATCAAAAATGAAGGAGTAATTGGTGCAGGGCAAACTTTTGTATGGAAATTACTATGCTCTGGTTGAAAATAAAATTCAACATTAAAGTGTCCTGGAGTTCCAAATGTTTCACAATGTTCATCTTCAGCTTCAAGGTGTCTTCTAACTGAACATTCTCTGTCATCAATACAAAATATTGCCTGAAAAGTATGTTGGTGATTTTCTTGAATTAAACTATTTGATTTTGAAATCCCATTTAAAACCTGATCATAATATGACCATTCGTAAGCATCTTGCAAAATACTCATCACAGTAAAAAATTCAGTTTGTGGAACTTCATCAAATACAGCTTCAAAACTCAATTTTATTTTATGACATAATGGTGACCAAATATCTGTAAAATAAGAATCTAATGCATCTATTTCAAGTAATAATTCAAATTGAATTAATTCTGAAAGGGTGATTTTTTTTGTATCAATCAACGTTGAAGGATTTGTTTCAATTACAGAAACAATACCTGACCAACCTGGATGAGCAAATTGCTGATCGAAAAGATAGTGCTCATAGCTTTCTTCGTTTCCAACTAATATTTCTAGTAATTCAGCTAATGAACATTTATCCTCAAGTAATAATCTTTTTGCTCTTGCATTTTTAAAAAAACTTGATAAACTATTTTTTTCAAGTTCCTTTATTGATGCTAAAAAACCATTATTTCCTGCTGGAAAATTCCATATAGCAATCCCTTGATCCAAATAACTACAAACAACTCTGAATAAAAGTGGATGCACTAAAGAATCTAAATCAATTTTAAAATGCTCTTTCCAATGATCACGAACAACTCCTATTCTAGAATCAATTTTATCTTTATAGTTCTTATGTATTAATTTTTCAATCCATTCATCTCGATTTTCATTACCAAATTTTGCATCTATGATCCTATGAAAAACATCTCTATTAATTTTACCATTTTTGTAAAAATCTCTATATTCTTCAAGTTTTAAATAATTTTTATATCCAAAAATCACAGAAGCTTTTCTTAAAGCATCATGAAAACTTTGATCTTGGAATGATTGCAGTAAATTTTGAAAAACAAAATCTTTTAATGGATTTTGAAAAGGTAAAAATTTCTTTAATTTAGAAATAACGCGCTCTTCGTTATAACTATTATCTCTATATAAATTCATTATATTTTAATTGAAATTTAACGTTTAGAATCACGTTAGTAAACGCAATTCATTTGGAATTCAATTAAAATTTTATATAATAATTTTCTTTAAAGAAAGCCATTTGGGAATTCTGAAATTGGACTGATCTATACAGTTACTAAATATTGTTTTAGTTAATCCTTTAAAATCATTTTCAATTAGTTGAAAAATAGAAGATTGAAAATCATCAAAATAATAAGAATTAATAATGTTTAACTCTTCTAAATCCTCAATCTCTTCTATTTCTGTAAAAGTAAATGTATCAATATCTCCTTGTTGATCTGAAATAGTTAAAGTTAACTTTTTGGTTTTAAATGAATTTAACTTTACTTCTTTTACACTGCTCATAGAAAATGAAAAACCTGTAACCATTAATAAAACGGTTACAATACAAATCATTCTTCCTATGAAAATTCTAAACATGCTGCAAAACTAAATATTTGAAATCAATAAACATGATTAAAGTTTGCTAATAATTTGTTAATAAATGCTACTATTAAAATGAAAACCATATATTAAATTTAAAATAAATCTATACTTACAATTTAGATTTAAATAAAGTTTAATTTTATAACTCCATGAATTCAAAACAACAATAATGAATAAAATAAAAACCTTTTATATAATCACTTTTTTCTTATTTTCATGTGGTTCAATAAAACCCGAACAGCCAATAAATGAAATTCAAGATGCACCTCAGATAAATCAACCAATCTCATCAATTGTTGTTCCTATAAAAATCAATCTAACTCCCTATTTAAAAGAAACTGAAAATTCAATTCCTAAAAAATTTACAGGTAAAGAAGAAAATTGTGATGGAGTTAGTTTTAGCTACACCTTTTTTAGAGACCCAATTAAATTTAATGGAAAAAAAAATTCACTTGCTTTTGAAGTTGATGGTAAATATGCATTAAAATTAAATTACTGTCCTCA
>CALPUT020000104.1 GCA_943326825.2 Chryseobacterium gleum
AAATATTTCTCATATTCATTTGTATTCACTTTTGCTTTTAAGTCATGCAACAAGTTGAAAATACCAAAAAAGGTTCTATTGATATATAGAAAATGTTTAGAACCTCTATTACCATTGATTTTTCTGAGTTGTGTGTCTTTTGCAAAACTATCACCTAAATTTGCAATTTTAGAGAAGAATAATTCATCTGAAAAATCAAAGACATCATTTTGAAGAGGTAATGTAAACAGACTTAATAATTCATGAAACATTTTTTTTAAGAATTGAACTGTTTCGTTATTATCGTTTTCATTTAATATTTCTAATTCATATAATTTCTTCTCAAAAATCGTTGGATTATTCAATGTGTCATTTGAAGCAAGCTCAAAATAAGGGAAGTAAAATTCATCTGGAATATTCTTAATACAACCAAAATCAATGGCAATTAAATTAGTTTCATTATCAATTAAAAAATTCCCTGGATGAGGATCGGCATGAACTTGTCTTAAGCAATGAATTTGAAACATGTAAAAATCCCATAAAGCTTGACCAATTTTATTGCCTTTTTCTTTATTTGTATTGAAAGTTGTAAACTCAGACAAATGTTTACCTTCAATCCAACTCATTGTCAAAATTTTGGAGGAAGAAAGTTCTGGATAATATGTTGGAAATTTTAAATCCATAATATGACTGCAAGCAGAAGAAATTTCAATACTTTGTTTTAATTCTAAGTTATAATCTGTTTCTTCAATCAATTTACTTTCCACTTCTTGAAAATATTTGTCTGATTCTTTTCCTTTCAAGTTAAACATTCGAATCGCAAATGGTTTGACTAGTGCTAAGTCTGAACTAATACTTTCCGATACTCCAGGATATTGAATCTTTACTGCTAATTTTTGATTGTCTTTAGTTGCTAAATGAACCTGACCAATACTTGCTGCATTTATAGCTTCAGGACTGAAGGTGTCAAAAATTTCTTCTGGAAATTGACCTAAATATTTCTTGAAGGTTTTCCTTACTAAAGGAGCAGATAATGGAGGAACTGAAAATTGAGAAAGTGAAAATTTATCGACATATGCTTTGGGCATGATATTCTTGTCCATGCTTAGCATTTGTGCGACTTTTAATGCGCTTCCTTTTAGATTTTTAAGTCCATCATAAATGTCCTCTGCATTATTTTCATTGAGTTTATCTTTACTCAAGTTAGGATGAATGATTTTCTCGCCGTAATATGAAATATAATTACCACCGACTTTTAAACCTGTTTTAACTAATTGACTTGCTCTTTCTATTTTGCTCGTTGGTATTTTGTCGATCGTTTTCATCAGCCTTACATTTTTTCTTTGTATAAAAATTTAGCTAAATCAAATAAACTTTCAATTGGTTTTTGGTCCATTAAAAGTGAGGAAGTCGTGATTGATTTTTCAATCAGAATGTCAGTTTTTTCAAAATTAGGAGAAGTGTCGTCCATCCAAAATTTAAGGGTAAAAATAAATTGTAGCCAAACTCCTTCACTCATTACTGGTGATGCATAGTTTGCTATTTTATCATTTTTGAAAGGAGTTTCAATGTTTTCCTCAATAAATTGTTTGAACGATTTTCGAAATTCTTTCAATTGCATTAAATTGTTCAATTGATTTTTATCTGATTCTAAAGCGAAGAGAATATAGCTTCTATTTAAAGTGAAGATTTCAAATAGTGAAAAGTAAAAAGTCAATAATTTTTCTTTCTGACTAAATGTTGTAAAAGCTGAATTTTCCTGCACAACATGTTGAACATTTTCTAAAAATTTAATCCAAATTCTCTGTTTCAATGATTTAATAGATCCAAAATAAGTATAGAACAATGGTTCATCAATTTTATATTTTTTACAAAATGAAAATACATTTAATGGTTCTTGATTATTCTCTAAAACCTCAGACATATAAATTGAGATGATAGAATTTTCATCATGTTTGATATCTGATTTTATTTTTTCAACTTTAGCCATCGTCTGATATTTTTTGTTTGTATAAAAGTACGGAACTTTGTTTAATAAAAATGCTTTTTTATTAAACATTTTATTTCTATTTAATTATATTCCAATATTTAGTGTTATTACTTTTGAAACTATAATTCTCAATAAAAGGTTTAATTTTTCGGACTTTTGTATAACTTTACGTTATGAAATGGTTAAGTGAGCGTATTAGTTTTGATGAAGATAAACAGAAAGTGACTTTTGTTATTTATCCGGAAAAGAATGGGTTGATTAGATCCTTAATGGGTGCATGGTTTGGAATGTGGCTAGCAATAGGTGGAACAATTATCTGGTCTTTAATTGCTTTAAAATTTACTCAACAAGAAACAGTATTTTTATATGTTTTTATTGCTTTCTGGTTTTATTACGCTTTGAAAGTTGGTCGTTCTTTTTTCTGGATACTTTGGGGAAAAGAATTAATTAAGATTAATGAGACTTCTTTTACGTATAAAAGGTCAATCAAAAATTACGGAAAGGCAACTCCTTATTATTTAGAAAATATCAAAAAAGTAAGGATCTTTCAACCAAAAGATAAATCATTGCAATCGGTTTGGGAAGCATCTCCATGGGTAAGAGGAGGAGAAAGAATTGAATTCGATTACATGGGTAAAGTGATTCGTTTGGGTAGAAAATTAGAAGAAAAAGAATTGAAATTATTCTTCAACTTGATAAATAAAAAGCTGGAAGAAAAATTAAGAAAAATCAAGTCTTAATAACAAGTTGATTTTTTCAGAAGATGTTCAATTAAACGTAAATAGATTAGCTAAAAGTTTTTTTGTGATACTGAATACATCCAGAGACTAAATTGAATTCATAATATTTTTTTGTCAGACTGATTAGTTATAGGAACGAAAACATATCTAAGGCTGACAAAAAAAAGCTACCCAATCAGGATAGCTTTTAATTTTTAATATTCGTCTTCGTTAAAAAGAAAATCTTCTCTTGAAGGATAATCTGGCCAAATATCTTCGATGCTTTCGTAAATATCGCCTTCATCTTCTAAGTCTTGTAAATTTTCTACAACTTCCAATGGAGCACCTGCTCTAATAGCGAAATCGATTAACTCATCCTTAGCAGCTGGCCAAGGTGCGTCTTCCAAATATGATGCTAGTTCTAATGTCCAATACATTTTCCTTAGTTTTTAAATTTAATTTCTCGCAAAAGTAACTTTATTTTCATAACATCCAAATGAATGTTGATAAAGTTTGATTTTTTTTAATAATTCCTTAATGAAAAGCGATCTGTTTATGTTTCTAATCAACTGATGACTTACATTCTAGGGTGCCAAGGTTGTTCCGTAGCTTTTAAATCTTGTGTTAATTTTCTTGATAAAACAAACAGGTAATCACTTAATCTATTCACATATTTAAAAACTTGTTCATTGACATATTCATTTTCATGTAAGGCAACAATTACACGTTCAGCTCTTCTACAGATACATCTTGCAACATGACAAAAAGAAACAGTTGTGTGGCCACCTGGTAAAACGAAGAATTTCATTTCTGGAAGTGTTTCATCCATTTCGTCCATGCTATTTTCTAAAAAAGTGATATCGCTTTCAAGAAGATCAGGAATTTTCATTGAAGATTTTTCTGGATCAGCAGCAAGACTAGACCCAATTGTAAAAAGGCGATCTTGAATTTCAATTAATTGTGTTTTGTATTTCTCATCAATTTCTTGATCTCGAATAATACCTATATATGAATTTAATTCATCAATTGTTCCGTAAGCTTCAATGCGAATAGAACTTTTTAAGACACGTGTCCCTCCAATTAATTGAGTTGTGCCTGTGTCCCCTTTTTTTGTGTATACTTTCATTATATTGTTGAAGATAATCTATTTAATTGATTTTTTAATTCTTGAATTCGCAATACTTTTCCATGTAGACGAATGTTTTTAGCTGTTTCTGTAAAAAAGCGATGTTTGCCTTCTAAATAATTTAATTGATATTCAATCCATTCTTTGTCAGTCATTATAGTTCCATAATTCGCCATTTCAGTTCTTAGTCTATTGGCTACTGAATAATAATCAGCTCTTCCAAAATAATCATGATCAGCATCACTCATAATTTTTTGAAGTAATGTTTTCTTTGGCTTGTTATGATTAGTGGACCGAATAATTGAAATAATTTCTGAAATTATATCTTCATTGTATCCAAATTTAGTTAAATGAATACTTGCTAAATTTGCCGCAAATTCTTCATTGTCCTTATTTGTTAGAATAAATCCTGCATCATGATATAGTGCTGCTGTTTGTAGAATGATAATTTCATTTTCGTTTAAACCCTCCAGTTTTGCATATCTTGTAACTGATTTTTCAACATTTAATGTGTGAGATAAATCATGATAAGCAACTTCATCAGGTAATGATGCTTTTAAAATGTTAAGTATGTTTTTACGCATGTGAATAAAATCAATTTGACTTAATTCACACATAGCAAGTATCTCTGGAGAAGCTAATTTTCCTTCTTTATAAAAACTATGTTCAATTTTCAATTGTTCCATGAAAAACATTTCAATATGTCCTCCACGTTTTTTAATTTCAATATTACCTCTCGAATTAATTATAAAATACGCTTTTATTTGATCTGCAATTGTCGAAGTTATACTTATAGTGTTAGGAGATGCACTATTTTCTGCTCGAGAAGCAATATTTACAGTGTCTCCCCAGACATCAAAACTGAATTTTTTTGTTCCTATAATGCCTGCAACTAATGGGCCTTGATGAATACCTATTCTGATTTCCCAAAAATCTTGTTTCATTGCTGTGGCAACAGCTTTTTCGTTGATCATGAAATCTCGAATTTCTAAAGCTGCTAAACAAGCTCTTATTGCAGGCTCTTTATTGTTTTCAGTGACTCCTCCTAATACCATGAATGAGTCACCAATTGTTTTGATTTTTTCTAAATTATATCTTCCTATAATTTCATCAAAATGAGTAAAATAATGCTCTAATTTTCTCAATAATTGCATTGGTTTTACCTTACTAGCTTTTTGAGAAAAATTAACGAAATCTGTAAACAATACCACACCATTTTCAACACGTTTTGGTGAGAATTTGCCATTTGTATTTAAATCATCAAGCACATTTTGAGGGAAAATATTACTTAATAATTGCCCAATGCGTTGATCCTTATAAAATAAAGCTTTGTAAACTTCTATTTTAGAGACAATTAAATTAGGGTTGAACGGTTTTGTAATAAAATCAATGGCTCCTTCATGCAATCCTTTAATCATTCTTGAGCCTGAATAGATGTCTTTCGAAATAACAATAATGTAAATACTCTTTATAATACTTATTTCTTTTATTTGACGGAAAACATCAAATCCAGGAAAAGAAGGACAATCTATGTTAATTAGTAAAATTCCAATTTCTTTTTTACTTAGAATCGGAATTGCATCATTGAAAGTATGAACGGATAGGATATTATTTCCACCACCACCAAGAATTCCTTTTAAACCCTTTTGGCTTTTGTCATCCTCATCTATGATCAGTAAATTGATAAAACGCTCCATAACTTTCAAATAATATTGAAAAATAATGATAATTGTTTATCGGAAGATTGATTTATCACAAAAAATAGAAAAGAAATTAATCTAAATATTTCAATTTCTTACAACTTCTTCAAAATCAATATGAATATGGTCATCATGTAATTGATTAATGGCTGGTTCTAATTTTTGTGTAAAATAGATATTAGAAGATTTTAATTGATCTGAATATTTAGTTGAGAATATAAATTTTTGATATTCTGTCTTTAAAATTACTTTTGAAATTTTCCAATTGTGTAAACGTGCATTTTTTTCAATAGTCAAAATTTCAAGGGCTAATGTTTCAAAGTCAATTTTTATTGCCGTATCTTCTATATATTCACCTTTCTCATTAAAATTTAATAGATAATGTTCAATTCCGATAGTGTCTAATTTAGTATACGGTG
Source organism: Chryseobacterium gleum (assembly GCA_943326825.2). Taxonomy (GTDB): domain Bacteria; phylum Bacteroidota; class Bacteroidia; order Flavobacteriales_D; family Crocinitomicaceae; genus CAIUKX01. The sequence goes on from CALPUT020000104.1 coordinate 5,934, forward strand.
TATTTTCTTTCATCAACGGAACCATCAAATCAATACTCGTTCCATTTTGATGTGTTCTGTGAGGTGATATTTTACCTCCTTTTTCATTCGATGCTTCCATCAAGTAAAAAGTTCTATTTGGAATAGAAGATTCTAAATCTTTGAATGTGGAAATTAGAAATGAATTTATAGCACAATTAATAAAACAGCGCCCCATTAAATAGCTGTTTTCTGCGAAATATTTATAATTTTCACCTTCGAAAGGAAGATAACATCCATTTTCTAGTTTACCATTTGAAACTGTTCCAATACTTTTGGATTCTTGCTTTAATTGATGTTTCGACTGAAATTCAATTATTTCATTATTTTCAATCAGCGTTTTTTCTTTTTTTTTTGTTTGCAATGCTGTTGTATCATTTTGACTTTTACAGCTATAGACTGAAATTAGGATTGCAAAGAATGTAATTATTTTCATATCAATTTATTAATGACACTTTCTATATCAACAGTTATGCCATTCATAAATAATATTTTTTGGATCACTTCATCAACTAGTGCGTCAGGACAAGAAGCGCCAGAAGTTAAAATAATGTCTATTCGCTCTTTAGTAGGAAGGTAATTAGATATTAATTCGATTTCTTTTGAATGAATATTGTACGATTGTAATTCACTTGTGGAAAGAATGTTTTCTTTGTTATTAATGAAGTATGATGGAAATTTTTGTTCCAATAACTCTACTAAATGCGTTGTATTTGAACTATTATAACCTCCAATAATTAATGCAAAATCAGCTTCATTTTCCATCAAGCCTAAAGTTGCAGTCTGATTGTCATTTGTTGCATAACAGAGTGTATCTCTTGTATCCGCAATATGATCTTTAATTGTTTCTAAACCATGTTTAGTAATCATCGTTTCACGAAGAAAATCAGTAATTTCCTGAGTTTCTGTCGCTAACATTGTTGTTTGATTTACAACTCCAATTTTATTTAAATCTTTCGAAGGATCAAAATTTGCAGAAAACTTGCCTTTAAATTCTTCTTTAAAAAGTGAAATTTCTTTTTTACCAGAAATAAAATCAGCTAATTTTTCGGCTTCTTTTAGGTCTTTGATAACCAATGAAGGTGCATTTTGTTGACTGTGTGAAAAAGTAGCTCTCGTTTCTTCATGAGAATGTTTTCCATGAATAATGATGGTATGATTCGTTTTTCCGAGTGTTTCTGAACGATTCCAAACTTTCTCTACAAAAGGACAAGTGGTATTGTATTTAGACACTTGAATACCTTTTTCAGTTAACAATTGTTCAATTTCAACTGTTGTTCCGAAAGCTGGAACGATTACAATGTCTTCAGAAGTTAATTCATCCCAAGCGATCAACTGATTTCCAGTTGTGTCCTGTAGGAATTGAATCCCATTTTTCAATAAATCTTCGTTCACACCTGGATTGTGAATCATTTGACTCAATAAGAAAATTCGTTTGTATGGATTTTCATAAATCGCTTTGTATGCAATTTCTATTGCATTTTCAACACCGTAACAAAACCCAAAATGACGAGCAATTAAAAATCGAATTTTCCCAAAATCAAGAACGGTAGGGGAGAAGTCCTTCTTGCGAGGATCTTCCAACTTTCTCTTTTCTTTGACCTGACTTATAATCGGGGATCTGTAAAATTCTGGAATTTCAAATTTTTTCATGTGCGTTATTTTCGATTGTAAAATTACAAATTACAGATTACAAATTGCAATTATTCTGCAATCTGTAATCTACCAATTTATAATCTTCAAATCTGCAATTTGCAATCAGGCTTAATTGATTGGTAAATTCTGATCTTTATTGTATTTCACTTTATATTGGAATTCAATTGTTTTCGTTTCTTTCGTTTTGATATTCAAATCCCATTC
>CALPUT020000105.1 GCA_943326825.2 Chryseobacterium gleum
TATTATACGTAACAACCGTTTGAAACGATTAATTGAAATTAAAGCTCCTGAAGTAATTTTACGTAATGAAAAACGTATGCTTCAAGAATCTGTAGATTCACTATTTGATAACTCTAGAAAATCTAGTGCTGTTAAAACTGAATCTAATAGACCTTTAAAATCTTTATCTGATTCATTAAAAGGTAAACAAGGACGTTTCCGTCAAAACTTATTGGGTAAACGTGTCGATTATTCTGCACGTTCGGTAATTGTCGTTGGACCATTCTTGAAATTGCATGAGTGTGGTTTACCTAAAGATATGGCTGCAGAGCTTTACAAACCGTTTATCATTCGTAAAATGATTGAGCGTGGTATTGTGAAAACAGTTAAATCTGCTAAAAAAATCGTTGATAAAAAAGAACCAGTTGTTTGGGATATTTTGGAAAGCGTATTGAAAGGACATCCTGTTCTTTTGAACCGTGCCCCAACTCTTCACAGACTTGGTATTCAAGCTTTCCAACCAAAATTAATTGAAGGAAAAGCGATTCGTTTACACCCTTTGGTAACAACTGCATTTAATGCCGATTTCGATGGGGATCAGATGGCGGTTCACTTACCATTAGGTAACGCTGCAATTTTAGAAGCACAATTATTAATGTTGGCTTCTCACAATATCTTAAATCCTGCGAATGGTGCACCTATTGCTGTACCTTCACAAGATATGGTCTTGGGTCTATATTACATTACAAAAGGTAAAAGAACAAAAGACGATGTTATTGTTAAAGGAGAAGATGGAATTTTCTATTCTCCAGAAGAAGTTATTATTGCATACAATGAGAGGCAGTTAGACCTTCATGCTCATATCAAAGTGAAAACTTATGATTTAGATGAAAATGGTGTTCCTACATTGCAGATGATTGATACAACCTGTGGTAGAATTTTATTTAATGAGTTAGTTCCTAGGGAAGTTGGTTATATCAATGATGTATTAACTAAAAAAGCATTAAGAGATATTATTGGTAACGTATTAAAAGTTTCTGGAACATCTCGAACTGCTCAATTCTTAGATGATATCAAAGAAATTGGATATGATATGGCCTTCAAAGGTGGTTTATCATTCAACTTAGATGATATTATAATTCCTAAAGAGAAAGAAGAATTAGTTGCTAAAGCTGAAACAGAAGTTGTTGAAGTTATGGGTAATTATAACATGGGTTTAATTACAAATAACGAACGTTACAACCAAATTATTGATATCTGGACGCATACAAATTCAAGATTGACTAACATTTTGATGGATCAATTGAAGAATGATATGCAAGGTTTCAATTCAATCTACATGATGTACGATTCCGGCGCAAGGGGTTCTAAAGAACAAATTCGTCAGTTATCAGGTATGAGGGGATTGATGGCGAAACCACAAAAATCTGGTGCTTCAAGTCAAGATATTATTGAAAATCCAATTCTTTCTAACTTTAAAGAAGGATTATCGATCTTAGAATACTTTATCTCTACTCACGGTGCTCGTAAAGGTTTAGCGGATACAGCCTTGAAAACGGCTGATGCTGGTTACTTAACAAGACGTTTAGTAGATGTTGCTCAAGATGTTGTTATTAACAGTAATGACTGTGGTACGTTAAGAGGATTAACAGCTACAGCATTAATGAAAAATGATGAAATTGTTGAGCCATTATATGATCGTATTTTAGGAAGAACTTCTGTTCATGATATTTTCAATCCAGAAACTGAAGAATTAATTGTTGCTGCTGGAGAGTTAATTTTAGAATCTACTGCAACTGCAATTGAGAAAGCAGGAATTGATGAAGTTGAAATTCGTTCAGTTCTTACTTGTGAAATGAGAAGAGGAGTTTGTTCTAAATGTTACGGAAGAAACTTATCAAATCATAGACTTGCTCAAATAGGAGATTCTGTTGGTGTAATTGCTGCACAATCAATTGGAGAGCCAGGAACACAGTTAACATTACGTACATTCCACGTTGGTGGTACAGCTTCGAATACAGGTAGTGAATCTGATTTGAAAGCAAAAGCTACAGGGGTTTTAGAAATCGAAGAGTTAAGAACTATCGAGAAGAAAAATGCTGATGGAACTGTTAAAAATGTTGTGATTGGACGTTCTGCTGAATTAAAAATTGTTGATGAGAAAACAGGGATTGTATTAATGAATACAAATATTCCTTATGGATCTGAAATGGTATTTAACCAAGCTGGTGGAAAAATCAAAAAAGGTGATGTTATTTGTAAATGGGATCAGTACAATGCTGTAATCGTTTCAGAAGTAAACGGTAAGGTAGTATTCGATAGTATTTTAGAAGGTGTAACTTGTAGAGAAGAAGTGGATGAGCAAACAGGATTTGCTGAGAAAGTAATTATCGAATCAAGAGACAAAAAGAAAAACCCTTCTATTCATATTATCGATCCTAAAACAAAAGAAATATTAAGAGAATACAGTTTACCAGTTAGTGCTCACATTTCTGTTAAAGAAGGTGATGTGTTAGAAGCAGGTGAAATCTTGGTGAAAATCCCAAGATCATCAGGTAAAACTGGGGATATTACAGGAGGTTTACCACGTGTAACTGAGTTATTCGAGGCAAGAAATCCTTCAAACCCAGCTATAGTGTCTGAAATTGATGGTATTGCTGAATATGGTAAAATCAAAAGAGGAAATAGAGAAATTCAAATTACATCTAAAACAGGTGAAGTTCGTAAATATTTAGTTCCACTTTCAAAACACATTTTAGTTCAAGAAAACGATTTCATTCGTGCAGGTCAACCTTTATCTGATGGGGCAATTACTCCAAATGATATATTAAACATTGAAGGTCCAACAAAAGTACAAGAGTACATTGTTAACGAAATTCAAGAGGTATACCGTTTACAAGGGGTAAAAATTAATGATAAACATTTTGAGGTAATTGTTCGTCAAATGATGTTAAAATCAGAAATTATTGACTCTGGAGACACTAAATTCTTAGAAGGACAATCTGTTCGTAAAGTAGAGATAATGGAAGAGAATGATGGTATTTACGGTATGAAAGTAGTTGTTGATGCTGGAGATTCTAATGCATTGAAACCAGGTATGATTTTATCTGCTCGTAAATTAAGAGATGAAAATTCTCAATTGAAACGTGAAGATAAACGTATAGTGGAGGCTAGAGATGCAGTTCCTGCAACTTCAACTCCATTGTTACAAGGTATCACAAGAGCTTCTCTTCAAACTCAATCATTTATTTCTGCTGCTTCTTTCCAAGAAACAACAAAAGTATTGAACGAGGCTGCATTATCAGGAAAAGAAGATCACTTATTAGGATTAAAAGAAAACGTAATCGTTGGACATTTAATTCCTTCAGGAACAGGTGTGAGAAGTTTCCAAAACATGATCGTTGCATCAAAAGAAGATTACGAAGCTATGTCTGCAAAGTAATTTAAAATTAAATAATTCAGAAGGGGCTACTTAGTAGCCCCTTTTTTTAAATCTAATATTATGGAAGAAAACGAAAACCAAATGAATATTGAATTAACTGAAGATATCGCTTTAGGAGTTTATTCAAATTTAGCAATCATCACTCATTCACCAACGGAGATTGTAAGTGATTTCATTCAAATAATGCCTGGAATGCCGAAAGGAAAAGTTCGTTCTAGAGTAATAATGACTCCTCAAAATGCGAAACGTTTTATGAAAGCGATGATCGAAAATGTTCAAAAATATGAGCAAACTTTTGGAGTTATTGAGGACTTCGATAATTCGGGAATTCCTCCAATGAATTTCGGTGCACCAACGACACAAGCTTAATAATAAATGTTTAGTGCTTGATTTTTGTTAATTAAGCACTAAATACTTTTATTCAAATGTAATTTCTTTCTCCCAAACTCTGCTATTACCAGAAGAGTCAACTACAATAATTTTTAGCCAATGTTTACCAACGAGATCATTTTGTCTTTTATAAAAAAGATAACTTCCTTTTGATTCGTATTCTAATAATTGCCATTGATTATCAATAAATAAATCATAATCTTTTAGACTTGTTTTTTCTTCATTTACTTTCCATGTGATCATCAATTTTTTTATCAAAGTATCATTTAATTTGAAATTTAACGGAAATAATGAAGGAGCGATTGTATCAATATCAATTGCAAAAGTTCCTAAATTTTTTGATTCAGCTGTTAGCCATCCATCATTGTATTTTGTTTCTAATGCTTTGTTAAGACTTGTGTTTTTAATAATATATTTTTGAATAGGTAATTCGGCATTTTTCAATCTTAATTTAACTTCAATCGGAGTATGAATTTGATTTGAAGCATTACCAATTGAAATTCCATTTTTATTCTGAAAATTAAGAGGAATTGGCTCATAAACACATCCTTCTTTAACTCGAATGAATGAAGATGTATCTTCAAATTTATATTCTGAAGCAGGTGAAAGTTGATTTGTTATGTTAAATAGTTTTTGATTGATTTGACCATTTTGTACTTTTAATTTAAAATCAATTTCACTTGTATTATTATGTGTATCATAAACTTGATACTTGACAATTAACGAATCGTTAGGCTTTATTTTTACAACACCATTTTTATCTAATGTATAAATCTCAAGCTGATTCTGTCCTGTTTTAAATGATTTTTGAAATTTTCGTTTACTTTTTTTATTCTCTTCAATATCCTCATGCGTGTTAATTGCTTTTGAAGCATCAAATGTTATTTCGTCATTTTCTTGAATGAAGACTGTATCATTGTTGACTATTAGTTTAGATCCAAAGTAACTAAATTCATGGGTATAGCCATTTATATGATCATTTGCTTCTATAGCAAAACCAATTCCTCCTTCAGAACAATAATCTGATGGGATTGTAATCAATGAATTAGGAATTTGAAATTTATTCTTTGTTCTAGTTACATTTATTAATTTCGATTTATTTGGCCATCGATAGCTTTCCTTAGTTAATGCATATATTTTAACTCCTTTAATAGATGGAGGTAATGTGTCAATAACTTCAAATCCATTTATCAGAGGATTTAAAGCAATTTCAGTTTTTGTATCACGAAGTTCAAAATGTAAATGCGGACCACTTGAATTTCCAGTATTTCCACTTAAAGCGAAAGATTCACCTCGCTTAACTGGAATAAGTTTTGAATCTGGTAAAAATTCAATTTCAAAATTTTGTTGTTCGATTTGTTTTTGTTTAACAATTGAGTCAAGTTTTCCAGTAAAAACACTACAATGTGCATAAACGCTTGTTATGCCATTTGGATGATTTATATAAACAACTTTTCCATAACCAAAAGTAGATACTTTTACGCGAGCAATATATCCATCTTCAATTGCAAATATTTTAATTCCCTCAACTCCATTTGTTCTATAATCAATTCCCATGTGAAAATGATTTGGACGTAATTCTCCAAAATTCGCACTTAATTTCAGCGGAATATTTAATGGAGAATGATAAAAAGTTTTCGAATCAATTTGAGAAAAAGAAAAGGTTGCAAGAAGAATGAAGTGTAAAAACAGAATAATTTTCATAATACCCCAAATTTACTGCTTTTTAAAAAAAATATGTAAAAGATTTCAATAAAAATGTTGATAATACAGTTGACAATACTATTTTTGTAGTAAAGTCGAATGAAATGACCGAGAAGATTCAGCTTATATTAGAGGGAATTAAATTGAAGTGCAAAGACTTGCATTCACAATTTGAATCTGAGCGTTCTAAAAATTTAGAATTAAAGGCTGAGTTGGATGCAATTTCAATTCAAAATTCTCATTTAAAAGAAAGAAATGAAGAGTTTTTACAAACAAATTTGAAATTTGTAACGGAATTGGAAGCGACAATTAAACAAGGAGTCGAAGTGCACAATGATGCCGATGGTAACAGAAATGCAGAAATTGATGAATTGGTGAGGGAAATAGAATACTGTATTACTCAGTTAAAAAAATAACAATGGGAAAATTATCCTTAAAGGTTGTCGTTGCTGGAAGAACATATCCTCTAACCGTAAATGAAGGTGAAGAGGCTAAAGTTTTGAAATCAGCTGATGATATTAATAAAGCAATAAAAATGCTTCAGGATAATTATGCAGTTAAAGATATGCAAGATTTATTAGCTATGACTGCATTGCAGTTAGCATCTAAACAAAGTGTAAATACTCAAGTTGAAAAGGTTGTACAGCCAGCTGATTATTCTTCAATAGAAAATGAACTTGAGAATTTAAAAAAAGAGTTAGATAGTTTAAAATAGTTTAAATCAAATATATATTCCCCCACTTCTTCAAGTCATTTCGATTTGCAGGGTGGGTTTTTTTATATAAATTAATTACTGAAAATGGAAATTGTAATAGGATTATTGATTGGATTAATTGGAGGTGGAGCTTCTGCTTTCGTGATTCAAAATGTATTATTGAAAAAGAAAAAAGAACAAATTGTTCGTGAGGCTGAATTAGAAGGAGAGACAATTAAGAAAGACAAAATGCTTCAAGCGAAAGAGAAATTTTTCAAATTGAAAGAAGAGCATGAAGAGTCAATCAAAGAAAAAGAGAGAAGAGCACAATCATTAGAGGATAAAATCAAAAGTAAAGAGAAAACATTGTCTCAAAAAATTGAAGAATTCGCTAAAAAAGAGAAAGAAACAGAGAAAATTCAATCAGATTTAGAAGGTAAAATTCAAGCGTTAGATATAAAAGGGCATGAATTAGAAAAAATGCAACAAAAAAGGGTTTTAGAATTATCTAAAATCAGTGGCATGTCCGAAGAAGAAGCGAAGAATCATTTGATGGAAGCTTTAAAAGATGAAGCGAGAACAAACGCAATGATTCACATTAAAGAGATTACTGAAGAGGCAAAATTAAATGCAAATTTAGAAGCTAAGAAAATTGTTGTTCAAGCTATTCAGAGAGTTGCGACAGAGCAAGCTGTTGAAAATGCAGTTTCTGTATTCAATATTGAATCTGATGAAGTAAAAGGTAGAATTATTGGTCGTGAAGGTCGTAACATTCGTGCTTTAGAAGCGGCTACAGGTGTTGAGATTATTGTGGATGATACGCCAGAAGCGATTATGTTATCTTGTTTTGATCCTGTTAGAAGAGAATTAGCTCGTTTGGCATTGCATCAATTAGTTTCTGATGGACGTATTCACCCAGCAAGAATTGAAGAGATTGTAGCAAAAACAAAACGTCAATTAGACGAAGAGATTGCTGAAACTGGACGAAGAACATGTATCGATTTAGGTATTCATGGTTTACATCCTGAATTGACTAGAATGGTTGGTAGAATGAAATACCGTTCTTCTTATGGTCAAAACTTATTACAACACTCTAGAGAAGTAGCGAACTTGTGTGCGATCATGGCTGCTGAATTAGGATTAAACGTTAAATTAGCTAAAAGAGCAGGTTTGCTTCACGATATAGGTAAAGTTCCAGATGAAGATCCAGAATTACCTCATGCTATCTTAGGGATGAAAATGGCTGAGAAATATGGTGAGAAACCAGAAATCTGTAATGCTATTGGAGCTCACCATGATGAAATTGAAATGACAACTTTGATTTCTCCAATTGTACAAGTTTGTGATGCTATCTCGGGAGCACGACCAGGAGCGCGTCGTGAGGTGGTTGAAGCATATATAAAACGTTTGAAAGATTTAGAAGCATTAGCTTTGTCTTATGATGGTGTTTCAAGTGCATTTGCTATTCAAGCAGGTAGAGAATTAAGAATAATGGTTGAAAGTGATAAAATCACAGATTTAAAAGCTGATGAATTATCATTTACAATTTCTCAACGTATTCAAACTGAAATGACTTATCCAGGTCAAGTGAA
>CALPUT020000106.1 GCA_943326825.2 Chryseobacterium gleum
AGAAGAATTGAAGCGATTACAGGAGAAACAGCTGAAAACTATTACAAAGAAAAAGCTACGAAATTAGATTCGATTGCAGAAACATTGAAAAATCCAAAAGATTTACAAAAAGCAATTGAAGATTTGATTTCTAAAAACAATACATTAACAAAACAACTTGAGCAATTCCAAAAAGACAGAGCTAAATTGGTTAAATCTGAATTAAAAGGAAAAATCAATTCAATTGGCGATGTGAATTTCTTAGGAGAAATCGTTGAATTAGACGGTGCATCTATTAAAGACATCCTATTCCAATTAAAAGGAGAAGTTTCAAATTTCTTTGGTGTATTAGGAGGTAAAGAAGAAGATAAATGTACCCTAAGCATCATTGCTTCTGATGAAATCATTTCTTCTAAAAATATAGATGCTGGAAAAATCATTCGTGAAGTTTCTAAACACATCCAAGGTGGTGGTGGTGGACAAGCTTTCTTCGCTACTGCAGGAGGAAAGAACTCACAAGGATTAGATGCTGCTATTGGCGATGTAAAAGCGAAGATTTAATTCATGAAGCATGTTTTATTAATTAATTATTATTGGCCTCCCTGTGGTGGCTCTGGTGTTCATCGATGGTTACGATTTTCTAAATATTTTAAGGAAAACAATTGTCATTTAACGGTTTACACTCCAGAAAATGCAGCTTGGACGACCATTGATGAAGAATTAGTAAAACAAATACCAAATGATGTTACGGTTATTCGAAATAAGATATTCGAACCTCAAAAATATTTAAGTAAGAATCTAAACCCTTCTGGTCATGCAGGTTTAGCTCGAAAAAATAAATCTTTTTTAGAAAGTTTAATCATTTGGATTAGAGGAAATTTATTCATTCCAGATGCACGTGTGTTTTGGATTAAACCTAGCGTTCGATTTCTGAAAAAATACTTAAAGGAACATCCTGAAATTACAACAATCATTTCAACAGGTCCACCGCAATCGATGCATGTCATCGGTCTAAAGTTAAAAAAGCAATTTCCAAAATTGAAGTGGATTGCAGATTTTAGAGATCCTTGGACTCAAATTGATTTCTATCAAGAGTTGTTACCAGGAAAATGGGCTGATGCTAGACATAAAAAATTGGAAAACCATGTTCTAACGAATGCCGATGAAGTAGTAACAATTAGTGACGCTTGTGCTGACGGTTTACAAGAATTGGTCAATCGAAAAATCCATGTTATAACAAATGGATATGATTTTCCTGAATTCGATCAAAATAACATAGAATTAGATAGCGAATTTTCAATTGCCCATTTAGGTTCTATGCCCTACTCTAGAAATCCGAGAGTATTGTGGGAGGCTTTAAATGAGATAACCAAATCTAATGAAGAATTTGCCTCGTTTTTAAAGATTAAACTGGTAGGATCAATTGATGTAAAAATTGTTGATGAAATAAAATCTTTTGGACTAGAAAAGTATGTAGAATTCATAACCAGTGTTCCACATAATGAAAGTATTGAAATTCAACGAAAATCTCAACTCCTTTTGTTAATAGGAAATAATAGTGGAAATGTAAAAGGAATATTAACAGGTAAGGTCTTCGAATATCTAGGAGCAAAAAGACCTATTTTCTGTATTGGTCAGAAAGAAAGTAATTTAGAGGCTGTAATCAACGAAACTCAATCAGGTTTTTTTATTGATTATGATGAAAAAGAAAAATGTATTGAAACATTGTTAGCAACTTTTGATTCATTTAAAAACAAAACATTAACTATTCAAGCAATTAATACAGAAAAGTATACTTCTAACTTTTTATTTCAAGACTTTACAAAATTATTTTAAACCCTCGATTCTGCTTTTAGCAAGGTTAGTAATTCTTTCATTCTTCTTTCAAAAGGGAAATTATTTTGAATGATATCTCTGGATTTCAAACCAAGCTCTTTTTTATTTTCAAGTGATAAAGCTTTGGAGATAATTTCAATCAATTTTACCGCATCTTTTTGTTTCAAGATTAAACCAATTTGATTAGTAATCATTGGCATAGCCCCTACATTTGAAACAATTGGTATACATTCACATAACATTGCTTCACATAATCCATTCGGAAAACCTTCGTTTAATGAAAGTTGAAGATAAAATTGTTTACTCGAAATAAATTCGCTCAATTTCTCATTTGGTATCGAATCAACCAAAATAAGATTTTCAGACACCTGATAATTTTGATCCAATCCTTTCCCTCCTACGATATAAAATTTACAATTTGGAAAATGAGGTGCTACTTCCAAAATTAAATCAATTCCTTTTAACTGAACTCCAAATCGAGAAAACAAATTAGCTCCTACCGTTACAAATGAATTTTCTTCTTTCGAATCAACCGAATTATACCATAACTCAGAATCATATCCATTGAAAATTGTTTGAAAGTTGGTTTTACAATTAGGGTAATGAAATTGAACTCCTTGTTTCGAAAAATCATTGGGCTGATAAGTATAATCACATAAAATCAAGCTTTCATCTACAGGAACAAGTTTGTCAGCATATTTATAGCTTAATTTTAGAAAAGGTCGCATCAAAGAATTGTTAAAACCTCCATAATTAATCGAAGGAAAAGAAACACAATCTGTTCCACCCAATACTATAATGCTTTTTTTTCCTAATAACCGAGCAAATAAAACTGGGATCAAAGAATGATAACCTCCAAATTGAATAATGAAAAATTCTACCTGTTTACTATTCGAAAGAATGAAAAAAATTTGCTTCAAAAATTCTTTAAACAATAAAATTTTACTCGTTAGCTTGAAATAATTGACTTTAACATCATATTCACTTTGTAATATTTCAATGTCTTTCTTAACAAAAGAAGAAAGACCAGGATGAAAATACAAAAGCTTATTTCTCATCGAATAAAAGTTAAAAGCTTGTATTTAAAGTTGAAAATAAAATTAATTAACTTACTTTTAATAGACTTTGATTTTACTTCATTATCACGAACTAATATTACTTTAAAGTAATTATTTTCTTTTGTATGAATCGCATAAGGTTCTATCGAATACAATTGAAAACCATTTGGATAGGTATTATTCAATAAATCCTGCATAGATAACGATTGATCAATAATTTGGAGTAAATGTGGTTCGTTTATTCTTATCCAATTTAAGAAATCTGGATGAGGAATATTGATTAATACTTTTGTTCCTTTATGACAAACATTAGCCACTTTTTCAAATAAATTCTTGTGTTGTTCAACAGGAATATGTTCTAATACGTCAGGAAAAACAATAAAATCGAATTTCTCATTATGCGTAAAATCAGACATATCAGTACAAACAAAAGAAACATTTTTGCTTCCATAATTTTTGTTAGCAATATTGATGCTTTCATCCGAAATATCACAACCAACAAAAACACCTTGATCTTTCACTTTTTTAATGATCAAACTACTTACAGTACCAATTCCACAACCAATCTCTAATACTTTAGATGAAGAATTCAAGCCAAGATCTAATAAATTATTGTAAATGATTCTATGTCTCACAGAAACTCCAAGATTTTTTTGCTGAACCGAATAATCATTGTAAAATTCTGAAACTTCTGAAGATGTATGTGTTTTCATAAATATATGATCGTTACTTTTGTTTAATATAGATGACACAAAAATAACAAAATTTAAAAATAAAGGTATTGAATTCAATTAGGTTATATCAATAAAGGTTATTTTTCTAATATTTAATCCCGAACAAATTGAATGATCTGATAGATATTAAAGCTATATCGCAATCCATCAAGATTTCGTGATAAAAACTTCATCAAGAAAAAGAAAACAGTTAATTCTGTGTAATTACGTTTAAATAATTAATCAATTAAATAGATGTGATAAATTTCAAATCAATTCTCACAAATTACCAAACAGACATCTGCTCAAAAATTTTTTTATCGATATTTTATGAATTAGAATTTAAATATTCTGGATCAAATGCAATAACATCTTCTGGTGTACCTAAAACATGAATTTTGGAAGTTGGGATTATAGAAGTATATACTTTGTTACCATGATCGATTAAATATTTATACATAGGTGCGATGTAACTTTCTTTATAATCCCTAATAATATCCTGTTTATTTTTATCTAAAATCGATTTAAATTTGGACCAATTATTAAAATAGTACAAGCCGATTGTTCCTAAATTTGATATCCTAACTTTCTCTGAAACAGCTTTCACCTCCAAACTATCTTCTGATTTCAATTGAACAAAACTCCACTTATCACCCACTGCATCAAATGCTGGTAGATAACCCGCTGCGTCTAAAGGTATATCATTTTTTTTCAGTTGATCTTCTTCGATATAGGTATCAATATTATAAATGAGAACAGCATCATTTTCTTGAATAAATTTATCAGCAAATAATGTGGTAGCAGCCTGACCATCAGTCAACTCATCTAAAGCAATGATTTCAAAATGATGAATTCCAAGTTGTTCACATTCCAATTTGATAAATGTTTCATTATAAGCACCTTTTCTACAGATAAAAATGAAAGTCTCATCGAAAAAGTCAATTAACGACCTCATCGACCAATAAAATAAACTATGACTATTAGCTATTATTTCATGTTTGGGTTTCTGAATACCAATTTTGGTAAAACGACTCCCCATACCAGCCATCGTAATAATTACTTTCATAGTATTATTATTTTGAAATGAGATTTAAAATTTCATCATAACTTAAGTTGGCAAATTCATCTGGTCTTATTGCTTTATCATCTACGTAGAAACCACCTTTTCCACACCAAGGTTTACCAAATAAAAGTTCATCGTAAGGAACTTGATACTGTTCTAACCATTCAATCAAAACTTTTGCAGTATTAGCATTAATTTTGCCTAAATTCCCTTTATAAGTTCTCATTTGTCGAGAGGTAAAAAGTATGATGTAAAATCCATTCTTATGATATTCTACCAATTGTTTTAGTACATCATATTTAGGTAGTACTTCTGAATAAGACTGTTCACTTGATTTTATTTCACATAATGAACCATCAATGTCCATAACAATAACTTTTTCTTCTTGAATCATGAATTAATAAAATAAGGATGAAATAATTCTACCGCTTTACATAACATCATCAATTGACGCTTTGGTTTATCTTTATGTAACGGCAACATACTGAAAAACAATAAAGCTTGAATAATTTTAACTTTGTCTAAATCTTTTGCTTCAACACACGTTGAATAAAAATAGTCACAAATTGGAGCGTAAAGTTCGCTTTCATGAAGGTTATATAAGAGTTGACTTCCATTTGAAGACACGAATAAATCGAATTTATCACTTACAATAACATCGTATTTCCCATCAAAACTATGTGCTAATTTTGCCCATTCATATAAATTATCTCCGAAAATAGATGAAGAACCAAACTCACCTCTTGGATCTACAAGTTTGAGTTGATTTAATTTAATATCAAACAATATATTTGCGAGGAAAAAATCTCCATGAATAATATTAAAAGGTCTTGGTTCTAGTAGTTGATATTGATTCAATACCCTTTCGAAAGATTTAATATACGTATCGATGGCTGGGTAGTTAATCCCATTTATAGTAATTTCATTCTGAAAATCGATCAGCTCTTGTTTTTCAAAATCTTTAAGACGAGCTAAGGTTTTTTCGATATAAATACTCTTTAGAGCTGAAAAAGTAGCTAAATCTGAACTTTTTACTGCTACAAACTCACTATTTAATGCTTTAAGTTGCTGAATAATTTTTTTCCAAACATCCAGTTGATGATTCCCATATATATACAATTCATGTAAGGTAAGATAATTTAAATACTCCATTTGAATAGAGGGAGCATTTTTATCTAACGAAACAGAATATATTTTTGGAATATATTTTTTTAGAGATTCAGGCAAATGAAGGAACCAAGAACATTCATTAATGAACTTATCTGTATTCTTACTTGTTTTGGTTAATACTCTATTTAAAGTGTCAATTTTTATCTCATTAAATTCTCTAGATTCAACATTGAATTTATGCTCAAAGTACATATCTGAATGTCCAAAATCAATCCATTCTTTATGATATACTGCTTCAAATCCAAATTGATTGAAATAATCTTCCAAGTATTGATAAAAAGATCGATTTGGATTTTCATGAATAATTTGAAGCAAATTTTCTGTTGAAACGATATGAAATGCACCTACAACTACCTCATATTCTGTTTTGGCTTCTAAAATCTTTTTATCTATAAAATGAATTTGTTCTAGATCAAATGATAAAACTGTCCATCGTGCGCAATCTTTCGCATGAGCGTAAAAAACCACATTTTGTTGCTCTAAAAAACTTGACATGTAAGGTAAATAGGTATCACCAAAAATAAATGTCGTTTCACTTAAATTTTTCAATTTAGATAAACTGTAGTTAAGTGTATAAGCTAAATCTTGGACCCTATCTAAAGTAATTAGTTGTATATCATATTGCTTATTTTCAATGTATTGCTGAATCAATTCAACATTACGGTAAGCAACAATGTAAATGGTTTTATAGTGATTTTTATTTTCAAAATAAATAAAGTCTAAGGCTGTTTTCCCTTCAAAAGGTACAAGTGCTGAAGGAAGAGCTCCAAAAAACACTTGCAACTCAGGACTTATTAATTCTGCACTAAATATGACTAAATTACTTCTCATTTAATTTGAATAGGTTGAATAAACAGCTTTCTATAAAAAGAAAATCTATCAATTAATAACAATTGAAGCAAACTTAAAAATTTTGAAAATAATTTACTTCTATTTTGCTTAAAATATAATTTTGAAGAAAGAAATAAAAACAAATTCGATGGAGTGAAGGTTACAGGTTCAATTTCATTAAATTTCACTAATTGATCATCAAAAACTGAATTTTCAATAATTTTTTCACCTCTCCATTCAGTATCGAATATAATATTTTTAGAAAAAGAAATAAAATGTTGATCAATAAATTCAACTAATTCATAAGCTGATTTACAGTTAGCAAAAGTTAAATTATATTTCTGAAAAGTGGGCATTAATCTTTTAAGAAAAATATATTTATAAACCAATTTTTCATCAATTTTTTCATTATAAAAATAATATGCACATGGAATAGCTAAATGTACAGAAGTATATGCTAAATTGATTTCTTTATACTGAGGAATTTGTAAAATACTTGAACAAAAATCTAATATTTTCGAAGGTGTAGCTACAAAATAGAAATCTGCCAAAGAATTTTTTGCAAAATAAGAAATAGAAATTTTATTTTCGCGATAAAATTCACTTTGACTTCGATGTTCTTCAATTAATAGTTTAAGATTTACAAATTGATCTGTTCTGATTTTTATAATATAAGACTCATCTGCTAAACCATTTAAAAATTCAGCACCTTTTTGAATTGATGAAAATTGTTTCAAAAGACCTATTTGTCCATTTGGATGAGCTTGATTAATATATGATTGTGTAGTATCTTTAGATTTTAAGATATGAAAATTATTACTCGTCTGAATTTGATTAATTTCAATTGATTCTGATTCCCAAGTTGATAAAATAACGTGTTCAAATAAATAACTAAATTCAGATAAAATTCTATTAATATTCGGAATACAATTATATTCTACAGTTTTAGGTATTTTTTTCTTGTTTAAATCATATTCCAAATAGGAAGCTCCTGTAATTCCATTTGATATTATTGGCCCTTGAATAATTAGTGAATATTTTCTCATTTAGACTTCAATATATATTTGTTAAGAAAAACATTTACTTCTTCAATAATTTTAAATCGATAACTAAGAAAAGAAAATAAAATGAGAATCAAGAAC